>JAVVEX010000068.1:0-11171 GCA_032251195.1 Nitrosomonas sp. | reverse complement strand
CTCGGTTGTTAACTGGGCCAGTACCGCGTCTGCGTACCGTTGATTGTCAGCGTCAGTATTTACGTCGCCCAGAGAGTCGGTGCCAATGTTTAATTCAATTTTCATCTTTCTATCTCCACCCCATTTTCGGCGGGGAATCCGGTAGCAGCGTTATTGCTGTCTACGGTTCCTAGTATACGCGCATTGCGCATAGTGTCAACACTTTTTTTTAAAATATTTTGCACCTATCCCCGGACGGCGCAGGAAGGCTAAGCATCATGAAGAAGGATGGGCTAACACCGCTGGAAGAATCGCTCTGCCAGGCATACCTGATTAGCAAAGACAAATCAGAGGCTTTGCGAAAATCCAAGTACAAGACCAATGGCTGGTCGCCAGCCAGTATCAATCGTAAAGCTAAAGAGTTGTTTGATAAGGTCAAGATAGCGTCAAGGGTTGCCGAATTGCTGGAAAAGCGCAGTGAGCGCACCAATATCGGCGCTGATTATGTGCTACGCCGGCTGGCCGAGATAGACCAGATGGACGCGATGGACATACTGGATTCAGACGGCAATATAAAACCACTGCGGGACTGGCCTAAATCGTGGCGCACTACAATCAGCGGACTGGATCTGCACGAGATTATGAGCGGCGACACTGAAACAGTCATTCGTAAAATCAAATGGCCGGACAAAATTAAAAACTTGGAGTTAATCGGTCGCCATGTTGATGTCCAGGCGTGGAGGGACCGCATTGAGACAGAGGACGTTACAGACTACGCAAAACTACTAGAGAGCAGAGCCAGTGCGGCAGAGCGACTACGAAACAGCACTGACTGAGAAAATTGGCGAGTTTTTCCATGATCCGCTGGGTTATGTGTTGTTCGCGTTTCCGTGGGGCGAGCCTGGAACCGAACTGGCTGATTTTCCTGACGGCCCTGACGTTTGGCAGCGTGAGCAGTTGAATGAGGTCGGCAATCGTTTTCAGGCCGATCCGATGGCGACGATTCAGGAGGCGATTAGTAGTGGTCACGGCATCGGCAAAAGCGCCGAGGTCAGTTGGATCATATTGTGGGCCATGAGTACCAGGCCGCACCTGGCTGGATGGGTAACAGCCAACACGCAGACGCAGTTGAAATCAAAAACGTGGCGTGAGTTATCTATCTGGCATAAACGGGCAATCAACCAACACTGGTTCAGATGGGCTGCGACGCGGTTTTTTCATGTAGATCATCCAGAAACGTGGGGCATGGATGCAATCCCCTGGACCGAGCATAACAGCGAGGCGTTTGCGGGATTACACGCTAAATATGTGTTGATCATAATGGACGAGGCATCCGCCATTGCTGACATTATATGGGAGGTGTCTGAGGGCGCAATGACCACTCCCAGGGCAATGTGGTTTTGTTTCGGAAACCCGACACGTAACACGGGCCGGTTCCGTGAGTGTTTCGGCAAATACAAACATCGCTGGACCGGCAGAAAAATCGACAGTCGCACAGCGAGGATGACTAACAAGAAAAAAATTGCTGAATGGCAGGTCGATCACGGCGAAGATAGCGATTTTTTTAAAGTCCGGGTGCGGGGTGAGTTCCCGGCAGCCGGCAGCAACCAGTTAATCAGTAGTGGCGCGGTGGGTTTAGCGCGTAAAACTGAGCTGATTGAGGACGAGTATATTTTCCAGCCGGTATTGATTGGTGTGGACGTTGCGCGGTTTGGTGACGACGAAACTGTTATCAGTGTTCGCCAGGGCCGCAAACAGATTAAACAATTGGTGTTTCGTGAGTTGGACAACATACAGGTTGCCATGCGAGCAGCCGAGGAATACCGCAACTACGGCGAGGCAACATTGTTTGTTGATGAGGTCGGGCTTGGTGCTGGTGTCGTCGATTATCTGAAAAACATGCGCTATCCGGTCGTCGGGGTAAATGCGGGTCGCCAGGCGTCAGAAAAAGACAAATTCTACAATTTGCGCGCAGAGATGTGGTTCCGGCTGAAAGAATGGGTCGAGTCAGGTGCGGATATTGTTGATGATCCGGATCTGGCCGAGCAGTTGGCAGGCGTTGAGTACGATTACACACCGAAAGAGCAAGTCAGGATGGAGAAAAAAGAAGACATGAAGTCACGCGGCATGAGCAGTCCAGACCGGGCTGACGCGCTGGCACTGACGTTTGCACAGATCGTTGCGCCAAACGCGCAGTTGAGCAGCTTTGAACCAGACGATTATTAACTAAACGAAATAAACGAAACAAACCCGCCACTGAGCGGGTTTTTTATTGGGTGAAATATGGCTGAACCAATCATTTATACAGATCCGGACGAGGCGGATCAGGCGTTTGCTAACGATCAGCTGTGCCGCAAAATCGGCCACCATCTGCAAAAGAAATATCCCGGACGCACATGGCTGGTTGAGGTTGTTGACCATGGGCGCGTATGCAAGATCCGCTGTCCGCAGATCAGCATGGACTACGGCATGCAGTTTCGGATCATGGAGCGGCCAGAATGGAGACTGAAAAAGGCAGAAATGTTTGCTGGTGAAATTTTGGAGCGATTCAATCTGACACGCGGCGCGACGGACGGATCAGATGTGCTGGCATTGCACAGGGGTGTAAATGGCGTGATAGGCGCAAAACACGGCGATATATCGGCAAACAAACCGAAAATGCAGTCAGTCATCGTCGATGTTAATGGCCGGCCAATGACGGGAGTGAAAATAAATGCTGAATGAACGCCATCCGGGAGAACGCGAGGATACGCAGATTGATGCGTCCGATGTGGGTGAGTCATCAGTAGAGGATCAGAGCGCGTCAGATGTTGAATGGCTGTCCATTGCCCGTAACACCTACGTCGGCAGTACGGATTTTATCGAGAGCAGTATCCGCAAACAGTGGGAGCAGAATCTCTACAATTTCCGGTCTAGACACACGCCAGAGGGCGACACGTTTAAAAAACGGAAAATGTTCCGGCCCAAAACGCGGTCGTCAATCAGGGCGCATGAGGCGGCGATGGCTGCTGCATTGTTCACTAATAATGACCTGATTAGTGTTGAGGGGGCAAACAAAAACGACCAGTTGCAGGCAAAATCGGCAAAACTCAACCAGGCGTTACTGCAACACCGGCTGGAAAAAACCATCCCGTGGTTTACTACGGTGATCGGTGCATATCAGGATACACACGTACAGGGTATCTGCATCAGCAAAACCTATTGGCAGTTTGAAAAATTTGATGACACTGAGATCGTGCCGCTGCTGGACGAAAACGGCGATTTTGTGCTGGATGACGAGGGATACCCACTCGGCGAGGAGATTGTTACCGGCACGCGGGTTATATCTGATAAACCCGTAATCGACCTGATTGCCGGCGAGAATTTCCGGTTTGATCCCAACGCTGACTGGCGCGATCCGGTGTCTGATAGTCCGTATCTGATCGAAATGATCCCAATGTACGCCGGTGATGTTATCGAAATGATGGGCGTTCAGGGCGGCAAGGACGATGTGCCAGCATGGCGCGAATACTCGCTATCACAGGTTGTTAGTGCTGGCAGCGATCAGGATTCAAATAGTACACGGCGGGCGCGTGAGGGCGACAGACAGGATCCGCGTGATATTGTTGTGGATCATGAGTTCACCAGCGTCTGGATACATTTCAACATCTACCGAAAAAACGGCATTGACTGGGCGTTTTACACTATCGGCACAACGCTGATGCTGTCAGATCCTGTGCCGCTGACCGACTATTTCAGGGTGGGTCGGGAAACATACCGCGTCGGGTTCTCAACGATTGAGGCGCACAGGAACTATCCTGCTGGCCTGGCTGAGTTGGGCGAACAGCTACAGGACGAAATCAATACCCTGGCAGACCAGCGCTATGAAAACGTGCGGCTGGTGCTGAATAAACGCTATTTCATCCGGCGACAGGGTAATGTTGATCTGCAATCTCTGATGCGCAACAGGCCCGGTGGCGGTGTCATGGTTGACGATCCTCTCAACGATGTGCGAATCATCGACACGCCGGACGTGACCAGCAGCAGTTATGCCGAGCAAGACCGGCTGAATATGGATTTTGACGAAATGCTGGGCACGTTCAGCCCGTCTACCGTGCAAAGCAATCGCAGCCTGAACGAAACCGTTGGCGGCATGAACCTGATGAGTACCGGTGCAAACACGGTTCAGGAATACGTCATGCGCACATTTATCGAAACATGGGTGGAACCTGTGCTACGCACACTGGTGAAACTGGAACAGATGTTTGAGACAGATAAAACTATCCTGGCGATTGCGGCTGAAAAAGCCGGTCTGAAAGAAGAATTGGAGCAGCAGTATGGCGGTGAAGATGTGCTTGAGCAGTACATCAAGCAAAATCTTACCGTATCGATCAACGTCGGCATGGGTAACACTAATCCACAGCAGAAACTGGAGCGCCTACTGATGGCGGTTAATACCACGTCGCAGATGCCGGAGGTTGCCGGCCGGGTGAATTGGGATGAGGTCGTCAAAGAAATTTATTCATTCGCCGGCTATGGCGATGGCGACAGATTCCTGAGCGGTCAATCGCCACAACTAGGCCCGTCACCGGAAGCGCAAGCCGAGCAAGCCAAGGCGCAGGCACGAATGCAAACCGTGCAATTACAGGAAGAAAGCCGTCAGCAGATCGCCATGTTGCGTGAGCAGGGCGAGGATCGCCGGTTCAATGCCCGACTGGAAACCGATACCGAAATTGCGCTGATGAAACTGGCGCAAGACAAGGATCTGACTGTTGAGCAATTGCGAGCGAAATTGGCTATCGAAGAGCGTAAGGACAAGACCAGCCGGGACGTTAAGGCCATGGATGCCAGTATCAAAAACCATGAAGCGGCCATCAAAGAGCGTATGGGAACAGGCTACTGATGAAAGAAAACAGTTTTGAAGAGATCAGCATCGAGTTTGCAAGCAAAAAAGAAGAAGAACTGTATGCTTTTGCGATGGTTGGTGAACGTGCCCGCGACTTTTTCACCAGCGAGATAGGCAGGTACATCATTGGCCGTGCCGCTGATGAAATAGAAGAAGTCAAGGAACAACTGCTGAAAACCCCGACATGGAACAAACGCAAGATCAACCGGTTGCAGCAGCAGGCCAAAGCCGCACAAGCCGGGATCCGGTGGCTGCAAGAGGCAATCAGTGAAGGAGACTACGCCCACGAGGCGTTATTGCAAATGCGTGAATAGGACGCATTAACCCCGACAAGCCCGCGAAAGCGGGTTTTTTTGTGCCAAAAAAAGGTGAAACCATGAGTGAAGAGGCTATCAAGGATCAAGAGATCCAAGACGTTTCTGATGTTGAAAATCAAGATCAGGAGCAATCAGAACAGCAACCAGAACGCAACCTGACGCCGCGTGAAGAGAAACTTGCAGCTTTGCAAGAGAAACATAACCAGGATTCCAAGCGGTTTGAAGCGCCCGATCTTGAAGAGCAATACGGAGAGACTGCGGCAGGGGATGAGCCTGAGCAACAAAAACCTGAATCGCCCGTTTATCTGAACGATAAAGGCGAGTACGTCATGAAACTCAAAGTGAATGGCGTCGAGGTTGAGCGCAGCCTGGAGCAGATCCGGGCAACAGCACAAAAGGACATGGCCGGCGACCAGAAGTTGCAGCAAGCAGCAGAGCGCGAACGGCAGTTAAGTGAATATCACGCTGCGCTAGAGGCTGAACGTCAGCGCCTAGAGCAGATAACGAATACCCAGCTATCCGAACAGGACGCGGGGGAAACGGCAGATGCAGAAGATGTGAAGGCGCTAGTCGCACAGCATCGAGAGTATCTGTACGACGGGGACACCGAAAAAGCCGACGAAATAATGATGCAGTTAATCAGTGTGGGGCGGCAGCAGCCTACCCTGGACGTTGACGGCGTTATTAACCAAGCGGTTCAGAGATCCCTACAGGAACAGCAGCGTATGACGCAGCAGGCGGAGCAAGAGCGTCTGCAAGCGGAATACAACGCATCTTTACAGCGTGGCGGTAAATGGGCGCGCGAGAACTACGGTGAGTTGTTGGCAGATCCGGATATGTACCGGCTGGTTGATGGCAAGACCGATGAGATCGCAAAAAACAACCCTGATTTAACGCCAGAGGAAGTAATCAAACAGGCAACCGAGCAAGTGGCGAAGCGGTTCGGTAACGCGAAAGAACCCGCACCCAACACTAGAGAAGCCAACAAGCAAAGTCTGCCTGTACAGCCTAAACGACTAGCCAATTCACGGCATACGCCACCAGCTAAGAGACAGATTGATATGTCTCCCGCTGGCGCGATTGCGCGGGAAAAGGAGCGTCGGGCGGCTATTCAAAATCGTCCTGTTAATAACAAATGAGGTAAATAATTATGGCCGGTCAATTATGGTCACCCACGAATGGTGGGTTTTACGCAACGGAAACGTTGTCTGAGGAATTGCGCACAGCGGTACAGCCATTGACGCGATTTACGCAATTTTGTGATGTAGAGGAAGCCATCGGCAAAAACCGTGGCGAAACCTACACCTGGAATATCTATGGCGACACACGCGATGACGCGGGTGTGACAGGTATTGCAGAGAACCAGAAAATGCCAGAAACCGACTTCCCTGTTGGTGAGGGCCGTGTGACGCTGAAAGAATTCGGCATAGCCGTTCCCTACTCTGGCAAATTTGATGATTTGTCCGAGCATCCTGTGAAGGAGATCATTCACAAAACACTGAAAAACAGTGCATGCCGCACAATGGATAGAGTTGCGCACAATCAGTTCGACTCAACACTGTTGCGCGCGACATCAACCAGTGCCAGTGCGTTTGATTTAACCGATACAGGTACACCATCTGGTAATCATACTCACGCGCTGTCTTTGGATCATATCAAAGGCATTGCTGATACGATGGAGGAGCGCAATATTCCAGCGTTTGATGGTGAAAACTATGTGTTGGTGGCTCGTCCAAGCACGTTGCGTCCTATGCGTAACGAACTGGAGCAGATCCATCAGCATACGGTTGATGGCTGGAATCGCATCATGAATGGTGAGAAGGGTAAATACGAGAATTTCCGTGTTATCTCTCAAACCAACATTGCCTCAGAAGGTTGGGGTATTTCAGATGCAGCGTATTTCTTTGGTGCCGATACAGTGACTGAGGTCATTGCAGTGCCGATGGAAGTGCGTGGCAAGATCCCTGACGATTATGGTCGAAGCAAAGGCATTGCCTGGTACGCGCTGTGCAATTTCGGTATCACGCACGCAGATGCAACTGATGCTGATACTAAAAAGCAGGCCCGTATCATTAAATGGGATTCAGCAGCTTAACCGTTAAATGGCCCCGCTCAGGCGGGGCTTTTCTTTTCCGATGAGGTAAAAAAAATGTCTTACTCTAATCCTTTGACGGCGGTTTACCGGTTTCCGGCTGCCACTGTCTCAACTGCGGCTGTTGTCGGTCGCATTGTCGGCCCTAAAGGGCTTTCTGGCACTGTTGTTGGTATTGGCAGTGTCGTCACTACTGGCGTGACTGTTGCGGCTTCAAGTATCACTGTTGGCAGCGCTTCTAGTGCCTCAGCCTATGCAACTGCTGCTGTTCCAGTATCAGGCGCAAATGCTGTTGCCAATGACTTCACGCCGGTGGCAAACCACGTTATTGCGCCGGATGAAGTTGTCAATGTGGCGGCGGGCGGCGAGGCAACGGCTGGGGCCGCTGATTTGCTGGTTATGATCAACTGGTACTAATTAACTGCTAATTAACTCAGATTTAGCATAAACGAGGTAACTATTATGTCACTTGAAGATGGTTTGTCATCAAAGTACGTATGTCCGGACCGGGACAAGAAAGGCGTCCCCTACGGTGAAAAAACGCAACGTAAAACCGAAAACGACCGCGTGAATAATAAGCGTGGTGGTGCGACTAAGAAATAACTACGGTTATTTCTGAACAACCGAAGGGCGGCACATGGCCGCCCTTTTTATTTGGAGACTTTCCAATGAAACACATGAGCCTGCGGGATCTGGAAAATGAAATGCAAAACGCCGGTGTTGAGCCTGGCAGTTTGGAGTCTGGCTTATCGGGCAAGAAAGTGGTGCAAGACCATGAAAAACCGATCCGTTACTCACGCCGCAACCATTATCACGGTAAAAAAGGTGCTTACAATGAAGCTGAATAAAGATGAGCCGTTCATCCAGCGGGTGAATGACGAGCAGGGCATTCGCTACATTCAAAATGATGTGGCGTTTAATGGCGCTGGCAAGCCGATTGGCAAAATGGTCAAGGGTAAGTTGGAGTCATTCAAGACCAACGATGCGCCAGCAGATGGCGACGTTAATAAAAATGGACTGGTTGATAATGCCGTAGGCGGCGACACTTCTGCCGAAGCCGAAGCCGATCTGGATGCTATGGACCTGCCGACACTGAAAGAATATGCCAAAGCGAATGATGTGCCGTTTGCCGGCAATATCGGTGCCGACAAGCTGCGTGAAAAGATCCGCGACGCATTGAGCGCATAACATGACGCTTATTGAGCTTGTAAACGATCTGCGTCGTGAGGCCAGTGTGTCCGGCAGCGCAGTGACGACAGCCGTGAATCAGACAGGTGAGAACCGTCGGCTGGTTGAGTGGGTCAAGCGTGCCTATACGGAGATCCAGAATATATTTTTTGACTGGCGGTTTCTGCGTGTTCACGGCACATTCACAACAACCGCTGGCAACAACACGATCACTGCGCCTGCCGATCTGAATATCTATGACGTTAGCAGATTCTTCGATGATGAAGGGCGGGAGTTGGAGATCTTCCAGGAAGAAGAAGTTGATTGGTATTTAAACCCCAACCTGTCCGGCAGACCTGAATACATCATTATCAAGTCGGACAACAATCTGCGTTTATATCCAACGCCGGATGCGGCCTATAGCTACACTTATGACTATTTCCGTGTGCCATTTGAGTTGGTGGCGGATAGTGACGAACCCGCTTTTGATAAGCAATTTCACACAATCATTACAGCCCGCGCCATGACCTATTACGCAAACTATGAGTCAGCGCCGGAAATCATGAAGCAAGGCACGGAGTTGTGGCAGATATTTTATCCGCGACTGATGGCCAAAGAAGCGCCGGACAAAGTGCAGTATTACGGTCGTTCAGATCACAAAGAAATCAGGGTGGTTGCTGAGTAATGGAACTTCCCCAAGTACAAACGCGAGTCATCCTGTTGGGGGGTGGCCTGGATCTGGAATCACCGATGATGTCGGTGGGCGAGGGTTACGCGCTGGAAGCCGACAATTTCGAGCCGAACCTGAATGGCGGCTATCGCAAGATGGCGGGATTCGAGCGGCTGGATGGCAAGTTATCGCCGTCCGAACAGGCGTACTACACAATTAAAGTTGCAGACAGTAGCGTTATTACGGTGGGCGACACCATCACTGGCGGCACCAGTGGCGCTCAGGCGGCTGTTGTTATCAAGGATGACAGCCTTAACTTGCTGGGTGTTGCCTTGTTGACGCCGGGCTTTGCTGTCGGTGAGACGGTCGGTACCACAACAGTTGCTGTACCGGAATCAATCAGCAACTACCCGGATGAAAAAACCAGCGCCGCATGGGAGTTGGCCGCGCAGGACTATTACCGAAGCCTGATCCAGCCTGTACCCGGTACAGGCCCGGTGCTGGGCGTATGGCACTGGCTGGGTAAATCCTATGCCTGGCGGTCAAATGGTTCAGTTGCGGTTATGTACGAATCATCAATAACTGGTTGGCAGGCAGTAACGCTGTACCGGTTATTGCAATGGGATGGTGGCGTACTGGCCGAAGGCGGTTTGCTGGAAGGCGACACCATTACCGGGGCAACGTCGGGGGCCACTGCAACGGTCAAGCGATTTGTCAAAGTGAGCGGCGCTTATGGCGGCAGTGCGGCAGGTTATCTGGTTGTCGATGTAACGGGTGCTTTTGTCGATGGCGAGAATATCCAAAAAGGCGCGGTAACACTGTTCACGGCCAATGGCGCCGATGAAGCTATTGAGTTTGCATTGGGCGATAACTACTTCGATTTTGTCAATCACAGTTTTTCAGGTGATGCGTCCAGTTATTTTATGTATGGGTGTGATGGCGTAAACCGGGCATTTGAGTGGGATGGTAGTGTTTTAACCCCAATTGTCACCGGCAACGCAGTTGATGCGCCCACACTGATTGAGGCGCACACCAATCATCTATTCTTGTCGTTTGGCAGCAGTTTGAACAATAGCGCACCAGAAGATCCTTTGATATTCAATGCGATCCTGGGCAGTGCAGAAATTGCCGTGGGCGAAACGATCCGCAGTCTGAAATCAGTTACTGGTGATGCGCTTTTGGTCGCAACAGATCGGGGTGTGCAGGGCCTGTACGGCCAAAACATTGATAACTGGACACTGCAAATCATATCCATCGACGGTGGTGATGTGGCAGACACCCTGGACGTTATTGGCTCGCCGATGATGATAACGCAGCGCGGTATTCAGCGTGTCGATCCTACAGATAGATTCGGCAACTTTGAAAGCAGCACGGTTTCGCGTCGCATAAATCCGCTGCTGAATAACTGGTTGAGCATTAAGACGATCATCGGCACAAACATTATCAGGGACAAAAATCAGTATCGGATCTATTTCAGCGATGGCAGTGGTATAACCCTGACTGCCGATCAACTGTTTGGGCAGGCACAGCTTCCGCAATTCACAACATTCCGCCGTGATACGTTCTTCCCTTCATGCCTTGCCAGTGTATCCAAGGCTGGCGGTCGTGAGGTGGTGCTATTCGGTGCCGAGAACGGCTATGTCTATCAGGAGGAAAAAGGCAACAGCAATGACGGTGAGGCGATGCAATATGCGCTTCGCCTGCCATTTCATCATCTTGGCAGCCCAGCAGTTCGTAAATCATTTAAGTGGCTGGACATTGAATCAGACGTTGAACGTACCGCTGATCTGCGGGTGAGTTATGAGTATTCAGACGGCGCAGGACATACGTCTGTCAGTCCAATCCAAAACCAAGAGTTCCAGGGCGGCAGCCGCGCATTCTGGGATGAGGGCAACTGGTCGGAGTTTAACTGGAGTGATGGGATCATCAGCCGCGAAAACCTCAGCATGACAGGTGCCGGTCATAACGTATCGGTCCTGTTTTTCGGCAACAACGCCACGACCGCGCCATTCACCATTAACGCTATCACCTATCAATACCTGCCCCGGCGACTGCGCCGAG
>JAVVEX010000067.1:0-11234 GCA_032251195.1 Nitrosomonas sp. | reverse complement strand
CGATTGCCGCAGGTTCACGTGGCATGGCCGGCGGTCAGGCGATCGACCTGGACAGTGTTGGCAAGATATTGAGCCTGTCTGAACTGGAGTTCATGCATATTCATAAAACCGGTGCGTTGATTCGTGCTGCCGTCATGCTGGGAGCTTATTGTGGTGACAAGCTGAATACAACCCAGCTCAAACAGCTCGATCATTTTGCAAAATGCATCGGCCTGGTGTTTCAGGTGGTGGACGATATACTGGACGCGGAAGCTACGACTGCCGCACTTGGTAAAACCGCCGGCAAGGATGCAGAAAACAATAAACCGACCTATGTTAGTATATTGGGAGTCAAACAGGCGCGCGAGCTGGCAAAATCAATCCATTACGACGCTTGCCAAACTCTGGACAAGCTCGGCGTAAATGCTGCACGCCTGATGCAGGTGACCAATTTTATTATTGAACGCGAGTTCTGACGTTTTTCAGAAATACCTCTGATTGCCACCACGCACCATCCTGTCATCCGATTGTTACTATGTTTTTCTGAGTCTGCATGTATTCATTACTTGATCGTGTCGAAACCCCTGCACAGTTACGTGCCCTGAAACGCAGTCAACTGCCACAGCTCGCCAGCGAGTTGCGACAGTTCCTGATTGAATCTGTCGCCAGCACTGGTGGACATTTATCATCCAATCTTGGTACCGTCGAATTGACGATTGTGCTTCATTATATATTCAATACCCCATATGACCGATTAGTCTGGGATGTGGGGCACCAGACCTATGCGCATAAAATATTGACTGGTCGTCGTGCTGGAATGGCGCGGTTGCGCATGCAGGGTGGCGTTGCCGGTTTTCCACGACGTGATGAAAGCGAATACGATACATTCGGTACAGCACATTCGAGTACATCCATCAGTGCCGCGTTGGGAATGGCAGTCGGTGCGCAGATCAGCGGCCTGAAGCGACAGGCCATTGCCGTGATCGGTGATGGAGCGATGAGTGCAGGCATGGCGTTTGAAGCACTGAACAATGCCGGAGTGATGGATACCAACCTGCTGGTGATCCTGAACGATAACGATATGTCGATCTCGCCTCCGGTGGGTGCGCTCAACAATTATCTGGCCAAATTGATGTCAGGTCGTTTCTATGCGGCGGCGCGGCGCGCGGGAGAGCGGGTGCTTGGCGTGATGCCGCCAGTGCTGGAGCTTGCCAGGCGTGCGGAGGAGCATGTCAAGGGAATGGTCACGCCGGGTACGTTGTTCGAAGAATTTGGGTTTAACTATATCGGGCCGATTGACGGGCATGATCTCGATATTCTTTGCGCCACTCTCAACAATATCAAGCAACTGGAAGGGCCTCAGTTCCTGCACGTTGTGACGCACAAGGGCAAAGGATACAAGCCGGCGGAAGAAGATCCAATTTTGTATCATGGGGTGGGTAAATTTGATCCTGCGCAGGGTATCGTTTCCAAGGGATCAGCAAAACAGCCAGCGTACGCCCAAGTTTTTGGGGAGTGGCTGTGTGATATGGCTGCCCGTGATCCGCGCCTGATCGGCATTACGCCAGCCATGCGTGAAGGTTCTGGATTGGTGAGGTTTTCGAGTGATTATCCCGATCGCTATTTCGATGTTGGTATCGCCGAACAGCATGCCGTTACTTTTGCGGCAGGTGCTGCCTGTGAAGGGTTGAAGCCGGTTGTTGCAATATATTCGACTTTTTTGCAGCGTGCATATGACCAGTTGATTCATGATGTCGCCATCCAGAATCTACCGATGGTATTTGCAATCGACCGTGCCGGGTTGGTTGGGGCTGATGGCCCCACGCACGCGGGCAGTTTTGACCTGACCTATTTGCGCTGTATCCCAAATATGACTGTTATGACACCCTCAGATGAAAATGAGTGTCGGCAAATGTTGTATACCGCTTTCCAGATGAAAACCCCCAGTGCTGTACGCTACCCACGTGGCACTGGCCCAGGTGTGGAAATCACCCAGGAAATGCAGGCCATTCCGATTGGCCGTGGAGAAATACGCCGTCAAGGTCAGCGCGTCGCATTGTTGGCGTTTGGCGGTATGCTGGCGCCTTGCCTGGAGGCTGCCGAAGTACTGAATGCCACGGTTGCAAACATGCGTTTTGTCAAGCCGCTGGATCAATCGCTGATCGAAACACTGGCTGCGGAACATGAGTTGCTGGTGACAGTCGAAGAGAATACCGTCATGGGTGGAGCGGGAAGTGCGGTTCTGGAATATCTTGCCAGCCGGAATATCGTTGTCGGGGTACTTCAGCTTGGTTTGCCCGATCGTTTTATTGATCAGGGCGATCCAGTGCAAATGCTGGCTGATTGTGGGTTGAACAAAGAAGGTATCGTGCAGGCGGTTCAGCAAAGGAGTTGAACTACCTTGAACATTCTGGCCGTGCTAGCGGGCGCGCTGCACTGGGAATCTGTTTTTTATCATTCCTTATTCTGTATTTTCTATCGGCGGGAGAAAATACAGGTGTCGGATTTTGAAGTGCAAAAGTATGGTCTGACGAATGGTAAAAGCGTGTTCGTACTGTATCAGTACGTTATCAACCAATAGGGAGTGCTATGAACAAGCAGATCGATTTACCCATTGTGGATGTGCAAAGCTCTGCTGATACCAGAAAAATAGCAATCGACAGGGTAGGTATCAAGGCGATACGGCATCCGGTAAAAGTTGGGGACAAAAATGGCGGTGTGCAGCATACGGTTGCACTCTTTAATATGTATGTTAATTTACCCCATAATTTCAAAGGGACACACATGTCCCGTTTTGTGGAAATTCTTAATAGCCAGGAACGTGAGATCTCGGTGGAGTCGTTCGAGAGCATCCTGCGTACCATGGTTGCCAGGCTGGAATCGGCTTCCGGGCGTATCGAGATGACTTTTCCCTATTTTGTAAACAAATCGGCTCCGGTTTCAGGTGTGCAAAGTTTGATGGACTACGAGGTAATGTTTATTGGTGAAATCAGTCAGCCAGATAGCCAGTACACTTTCACCATGAAAGTCATAGTACCAGTGACCAGCTTATGTCCTTGTTCCAAAGGAATCTCTGATTATGGCGCACATAACCAACGCTCTCATGTCTCGATTACAGTAGGCACAAATAGTTTTGTCTGGATTGAGGATGTTATTAGAATTGCTGAGGATAAGGCTTCGTGTGAGCTGTTTGGTCTGCTCAAACGCCCAGATGAGAAATATGTTACAGAAAAAGCTTATGACAATCCAAAGTTTGTTGAAGATCTGGTGCGTGATGTTGCCGAAGTATTGAATCAGGATAAACGGATAGATGCCTATGTGGTGGAATCCGAAAACTTCGAGTCCATTCATAACCATTCAGCGTATGCGCTGATTGAACGCAATAAGCCCAGGTCAAACTCAGTTTGACCTGGGCGGTGCCAATTCACTTATTGCATCTGCTTGTCTTGGGTGATACGGCCGGTTTAACTCTGACCGGAATCAACCCGGGTGAGTTTGCTGGCGACAATTAGATCGGATACTGAAATAGGTTTATCGGCGCCACCGTCACCAGCGAAAAGGTAGCGCTTATCTGATCAGGCTGCTGTTCTGGCTGCGCGCTTGCGTTCGTGTTCCAGCAGAAAGCGCTTGCGAATACGAATACTTTTTGGCGTGATTTCGACCAGCTCATCGTCGGCGATGAATTCGATGGCGGATTCCATGGTCAATTCAATAGGCGGGACAAGTGCAACCGCTTCATCATGACCGGAAGCGCGGATATTCGTCAGCTGTTTACCTTTGACCGGATTGACGATCAAATCATTATCACGGCTGTGTATACCGATGACCATGCCTTCGTAGAGCGGATCGCCCGGTTTGACAATCATGCGGCCACGATCCTGCAGTTTCCACAAAGCGTAAGCGACAGCTTCCCCGTTTTCTGCTGATATTAATACGCCGTTTTTGCGCGCCGCGATATCGGGTCGAACGGGTCCGTATTCATCAAAAACATGACTCATAATGCCAGTGCCGCGCGTCATGGTCATGAATTCCGATTGAAAACCGATCAAGCCGCGCGCAGGGATGCGGTAATCCAGCCTCACCCGGCCACGGCTATCCGAAACCATGTCCAGCAGATCACCCCGGCGTGTGCCGAGCGCTTCCATGACGGCGCCTTGATTCGCTTCATCCATATCGACACTCAAGACTTCAAATGGCTCGCATTTGACGCCATCGATTTCGCGCATTACTACGCGCGGACGGGAGACTGCAAGCTCATAACCTTCACGTCGCATGTTTTCAAGCAGAATCGTTAAATGCAGCTCGCCCCGACCTGATACCAAAAATGAATCGGTATCTCCGGTTTCTTCGAAACGTAACGCGACATTCGTCAGCAACTCTTTTTCAAGACGTTCTCGTAATTGGCGGCTGGTTACGAATTTTCCTTCTTTTCCGGCAAAAGGTGAGGTATTGACCTGAAAATTCATTGATAGCGTTGGTTCATCCACAACCGGCATCGGTAAGGCTTCCGGGTGATTGATATCCGTCAACGTGGTTCCAATTCCGATTTCTTCGATACCACTTATCAGCACAATGTCCCCGGCAATGGCTTCGCTTAGCTGGACACGATCCAGCCCCTGAAAACCGGATACCTGATTGACGCGCGCTTTTTTTGCCGACTTGTTGCCGGTGATTGCCATCACGTCCTGCCCGGGCTTCAGTCGTCCGCGGTTGATGCGGCCGATACCAATGCGCCCGACAAAACTGGAATAATCGAGCGCTGTAATCTGAAACTGCAACGGTTCATCGGGATTTCCCGTCGGAGCTGGAACGTATTCGAGAATCGTGTCAAACAGAGGGCGCATATCTTTGCCAGGGTGCGCTGGATCCAATGAGGCATAACCATTGAGTGCGGAAGCATAAACGACTGGAAAATCAAGTTGCGCCTCGGTTGCATTCAGTTTGTCAAACAGATCAAAAGTATGATTGACAACCCAGTCAGGCCGTGCACCAGGACGGTCAATTTTATTGACGACTACAATCGGGCGCAACCCCAGCGCCAGAGCCTTGCGCGTGACAAAGCGGGTTTGCGGCATGGGGCCTTCAACTGCGTCCACGAGTAACAATACCCCATTGACCATGGACAATACACGCTCGACCTCGCCACCAAAATCAGCGTGGCCTGGTGTGTCGATGATGTTGATGTGCACGCCTTCATAATCAATGGCACAATTCTTGGAGAAAATGGTGATACCGCGTTCCCGTTCAATATCGTTGGAATCCATTACGCGTTCGGCGATGGTCTGATGCGAAGAGAAAGTTCCGGCCTGATGCAGTAATTTATCGACCATCGTGGTCTTGCCATGGTCAACGTGAGCGATAATAGCGATATTGCGGAGTGCGCGTGTCATAATAAATCAGTCCTTGAGGAGCAAATTGTGCAGCCAGATGAAAAGCGTTGATTATACCAGTGTATCTGGTTGGCCGGAGTTATCCCTCTGATAAATGGCGCAGACTGTTTTAAAAAATCACAGGTGAAATTGAATGTTTACTGGCATTGTAGAGACCGTTGGCAAAATAGAACGCGTTGATCGTAATGAAGATATTCTACGGATAAGCATTCATCCGGGCGAAATTGACTGGCGGGAGGTGGTCTCTGGAGACAGCATTGCTGTCAATGGGGTCTGTCTGACTGTAATGGCTATTGATAATGACAAACTTTCATTCGAGGTCTCCGGTGAAACGCTTGCTTGTACTCATGGTCTGGATGTTGCTGGCAACCTGGTTAACCTGGAACAGGCGTTGCGTTTGTCCGATCGGCTGGATGGCCACCTGGTCAGCGGACATGTTGACGGTGTGGGCACCGTCAAAGCATTCAGCCAGCAGGAGGATTGTTGCCGTTTGGCGATTCAGGCGCCGGATGCGCTGCTTGGGTATATTGCACCAAAAGGGTCAATTACTGTCGATGGTGTGAGCCTGACCGTCAACCGGATGGAAGGAAGTATTTTTGAAGTGAATCTTGTGCCATACACACTGCAGCATACAAATTTAAATTTTCTGCAACAGGATCGCAAAGTGAATCTGGAAACCGACATGATCGCCAGGTACGTTGCTCGCTTGTTAACTTATGCTGGACAAAAAACATGAATACCGTTGTAAGCTCAATCGAAAAAGTGCTGGCTGATTTCAAGGCCGGGAAAATGGTTATCCTGGTGGATGAAGAAGATCGTGAAAATGAAGGTGATCTGGTGCTGGCAGCAGATTTTGTCACACCGGAAGCGATCAATTTCATGGCAAAGCATGGCAGGGGGCTGATTTGTCTGACCCTGACGGAGTCACGCTGTCATCAGCTCAAACTGCCGATGATGGTGGCTGCCAATCATTCGCCATTGGGAACAAATTTTACGGTATCAATTGAAGCCGCGAATGGTGTGACAACCGGTATTTCGGCAGCTGATCGCGCCCGCACCGTTCAGGCAGCAGTGAAAGCGGATGCCAGACCGGAAGATTTGGTACAGCCAGGCCATATTTTTCCGCTGAAAGCGCAGAAAGGAGGCGTTCTGGTACGCGCGGGCCACACTGAAGCAGGATGCGATCTTGCCCGCTTATGTGGGCTGACGGAAGCTGCGGTTATTTGTGAAATCCTGAAAGACAACGGCGAAATGGCACGGTTACCTGACTTGATTGATTTTGCAGTCGAGCATCATCTCGTAATTGGTACCATCGCCGACCTGATTAAATACAGAGGTTTGACGGAGAGTCTCGTCACCAGGACCGCCGAGCGTTCGCTGCAAACTGCGCACGGAGAGTTCAGGCTGGTTGCTTATCACGATAAAATGTCGGGCGTGGCTCATCTTGCGCTGGTAAAGGGTGATTTGGATGCGGCTTCGGAAGTGCTGGTGCGCGTTCATGAACCGGTTTCGATTATTGACGTGCTGGAAATTGATGATTGCAGGCATGCCTGGAGTATCCATGATGCCATGTCCCTGATTGCTAAAGCCGGGCAAGGAGTGGTTGTGCTTCTGAATCGCAAAGATGACATGCATGTTCTATTGGAGCGTATCATGTCAGAAAAGGGCTGTCTTGAGGACAAACCCAGACCTGATTTACGCAATTATGGCATTGGTGCTCAAATTCTGCGGGATCTCGGCGTCCAGAAAATGCGCCTGCTGGCAACGCCACGCAGAATGCCCAGCATGACAGGATTTGACCTTGAGGTTGTCGGTCACCTGGAATCGGGATCATGCACCTGAAACAAAACAGTTTTCTCATCGATTTTCAAATAAGGAGCAATTCCAATGGCGTACTATGACAACATACCCGAACTTGAAACCGAGCTTGACGGAAGTGGGCTAAATATCGGTATCGTCATGAGCCGCTTTAACCTGGACGCGGCGGAAGGATTGCTCGGCGCCTGTACAGCTGAGTTGACCAGGCTTGGGGTGAATGAGGCCGATATGATGCTCGTGACCGTGCCTGGAGCACTGGAAATACCGCTGGCAATGCAAAAGCTTGCGCTAACCGATCGGTTTGCTGGATTGATTGCGCTGGGGGCTGTTATCCGTGGCGATACCTATCATTTTGAGGTGGTTGCCAATGAATCTGCGCGTGGCCTGATTACGGTAGGGCTGGAGTTTGATATTTGTATCGCAAACGGCATTCTTACGACGAACACCGAGGACGAAGCCATTGCGCGGATGAGCCAGAAAGGAACGGAAGTGGCGCGGGTGGCGGTGGAAATGGCAAATATCACTTCCAGGCTGGATGAAATTGCCGAAGACGATCAGGAATGATGCAACCGGGTTCCATTCCACCAATCAAATCCGCGCCTAAATTTAAAAACCGCCGTCGTTTGTCGCGTGAACTCGCGTTGCAGGGAATTTACCAATGGCGTCAGGCGCGGAGTGAGGCGCGTGACCTCATTGCACAGCTGCGCGAAACCAGAATTTTTATCCGTACAGATAAAGTTTATTTCGAGGACTTGCTAAATGGAACCCTGCAACATGCTTTGGAACTGCAGTCCCATATTCAACCCTGTCTTGACCGCCAGCTGACTGAACTTAGTCCGGTCGAATTTTCAATTTTATTGTTAGGTGCTTACGAACTCGCACATCATCCGGAAATCCCCTACCGCGCCATCATCAATGAGGCAGTTGAGCTGGCCAAAAGTTACGGTGGTACCGATGGCCATCGCTATGTCAATGGCGTACTGGATAAACTGGCGGCAACATTACGCGCAACCGAGATCAGCACGCCGGTATCCGCCAGAAGAAAATAGGAGCGTCTCTAAAAATTCAGAGTTTCAAACAGGACGCGGCAAAAACAAAAAATATTGACGCAGCATATAATTGATATGTAAGGAGATATTTATTGTGAATAACGATGTATTGTACGCAATATGGATTTTTAGAGATGCTGCGTAAGCAGTTGACGCGCTTTCAGATGGTCTTTACATGAATTCCGAATTCGACATTATCCGCAGATATTTCACGCGCCCGTCCAGACATGCGTTGTTGGGCGTGGGTGATGATGCGGCGATCATCGCCTGTAATGCTGGAATGGATCTGGTGGTTTCCACGGATACCTTGGTGGCAGATTGCCATTTTTTTGCACAAACCGATCCGCTCAACCTGGGATATAAAGCGCTTGCCGTGAATCTTTCTGATATGGCTGCAATGGGCGCAACACCGCGTTGGGTCATGCTGTCATTGACGCTTCCCGACAAACTGGCGCAGAATGATGACTGGCTGTGCACTTTCTCCAGAGGGTTTTTTGCGCTTGCCGATCAATTCGAAGTCGAGCTGATTGGGGGAGATACTACCTGTGGCCCGCTGAATATCGGTGTACAAATCATGGGCGAAACCAGGCATGGCATGGCATTGAAACGGAGTACTGCGGAGCCTGGGGATGATATCTGGGTTTCTGGCGAACTGGGTAGCGCCGCGCTGGCGCTGGCCTATCTGCAACGCAAAACTGTACTGACGCCACAGGAGGCTCAATCCTGTCTTGACAGACTCAATAAACCTACGCCCCGGGTCAGTCTCGGTCAGCAATTACAGAAACTGGCGCGCGGCGCTATTGATGTCTCCGATGGCTTGCTTGCCGATCTTGGCCATATTCTGCGATCTTCCGGTGTTGGCGCAATGGTTCATTTTGAACGTATTCCCTGTGACAGCATACTAAAAAAGAAATTAATGCCGGAACATCTTGAATACAAGCTTGCCGTGGATTGCCTGCTGGCAGGTGGAGATGATTACGAGTTATGTTTTACTGCGCCTGCAGGTAACCACGAGGCGCTTGCACAGCTATCGCGTCAGAGTGATGCGCGACTGTCCTGCATTGGCAAAATTGTTGCAGGGAGTGATTTGACCGTATCAACAGCAGCCGGTATCCCTGTTCATCATGAAAAAAAAGGCCATGATCACTTCCTTGCCTGAAAATTATTCACCGGAATATCCGCGCAAAAGACAGCCGGATATCGTCTTTGTACATGCCCGACTGGCACATTTTATCGCCATGGGCGCCGGAGTTGGACTGATCCGGCACGCGCCAGGAACATTTGGAACACTTATCGCTTTTCCTTTGTACTGGTTTCTGCATAGCTGGCTGGATACCTTTTCACTGCTACTCATTATTGATGTTTTTTTTATTCTGGGAATCTGGGCATGTGCCGTTACCGGCCGCGCGCTCAATGCGCCTGATCATTCCGGCATGGTATGGGATGAAATCGTGGCTTTCCTGCTGGTACTTTTTTTTATCCCAAATGAATGGCAGTGGCAACTATACGCATTTATACTATTCCGCTTTTTTGACATCGTGAAGCCCGCGCCGATCAGTTATTTTGACCAGCGGCTCAAGGGGGGATTTGGTGTCATGTTCGATGATCTGCTGGCGGCCTTCTATACATTGCTTTGTTTGGCTGGTTGGAAATCGCTGGTACTGTTTGAGAGTTATTTCTAGGGTCTGTTGACGTTTCAGAAATAGATATTTAAAAACAATCGCTTACAATTGTGAGAATAAATCGTAACCCACTGATACCGCAAGTGTTTTTATCAAACGTCAACAGACCCTAGGCATGTTGAAAGCGAATGATAAAAAGTTGCTTGCTCTGGCACAGCAGACAGGTGAGCTGCTGAAACGAAACGGATTGATGCTTGCTACAGCGGAATCCTGTACCGGCGGATGGATTGGGCAGACGGTCACTGCTGTACCGGGAAGTTCCGCCTGGTTTGACCGGGGATTTATTGCCTATAGCAATCTTGCCAAGCAGCAAATGCTGTCGGTTACACCTGAAATACTGACACGGTTCGGCGCCGTCTCCGAGCAGGTCGCCCGCGAAATGGCGCATGGTGCGCTCAAGCCAGGCCGGGCGCAGATAGCGACAGCCGTCACGGGTATTGCCGGCCCTGAGGGAGGAACAGCCGCCAAGCCGGTTGGAACAGTCTGTTTCGCCTGGTTGATAATCAACGAGCAAAATCACTCAGCAAGCAGTCGCACTTGCCTGCTTGACGGTGATCGGGAAGCCATCAGACGCCAGGCAGTCGCGATTGCCCTGCAAGGTTTGTTGGCATTACTGGAAGCCATCGAACCACCCTGTGCATGAATACGTTCACTGATTGCGTCCGATTTTCGGCTAGAATAGTCGGTGAAGCTGGCCAGACAGTCGCTGCCTGGTAACCCAGGGAGAGGAAAGTCCGGGCTCCATAGAGCAGGATGCCGGTTAATGGCCGGCCGCTATAAGTCGCAAGACCCAAGGCGAGGAACAGGGCCACAGAGACGAGCGTATTGAGTTACGGTGAAACGCGGTAACCTCCATCCGGAGCAAGACCAAATAGGCAGGCGATGACGCTGCTCGTCGAGTCTGCGGGTAGGTTGCTTGAGCGAACGGGTAACCGTTCGCCTAGAGGAATGACTGTCCACGACAGAACCCGGCTTATCGGCCAGCTTCACTTTTCCGGCGCCATTTCTGCGCACGGTAAACATGCCCTGTGAATCTGCCAATAAAAAAGCTACCTGATTAGAAAGATTCTTCAGCTTGCCGGAGCCAACGTGCCGGGCGAGGCCCGATAGTGGCTGCAGCGACGAACAGACGTAGAGGGAGCGCTTCAAGATGGAAGCGCCGGTTGAAACGGTAAACAAACGCACCGAGGTAACGGGTTCCGTATTTGGCGAAATCGAATGCATGATAAGCGCCCCCAAGCTCAGGGCAATCGGGCTTAAATTATCTTGACTTTTAAGTTTGATTGTTAATCATAAGGTTAAAGGTGTCGAGAATT
>JAVVEX010000066.1:0-11269 GCA_032251195.1 Nitrosomonas sp. | reverse complement strand
CACTAATATCCGTCAAAACCGGCGGATGTCCGGAAGATTGCGCTTACTGCCCACAAGCGGCGCGCTATCATACCGGCGTGGAAAACCAGGTAATCCTATCGTGCGATGAAGTTGTCGCAGCCGCAACAGCGGCGAAGGCAAGTGGCGCTACGCGCTTTTGCATGGGCGCGGCCTGGCGAGGGCCAAAACAGCGCGATATCGAACAGGTAACAGCAATGATTGCAGCCGTCAAGGCACTGGATATGGAAACCTGTGCTACGCTTGGCATCCTAAAACCGGGTCAGGCAGAGCAGCTCAAGCAGGCTGGGCTCGACTATTACAACCACAATCTCGATACTTCGCCCGAGTTTTATGCGGAAATCATTACCACCCGCGATTATCAGGATCGCCTCGATACCCTGACAGCTGTTCGCCAGGCGGACATCAATGTTTGTTGTGGTGGCATCGTCGGCATGGGCGAATCGCGCATGGCTCGCGCCGGACTGATCGCGCAACTGGCCAATCTCGATCCTTACCCGGAATCCGTGCCCATCAACAATCTGGTTCAGGTAGAAGGCACGCCATTGCATGGCGCAGAGGAACTCGATCCGCTGGAATTCGTGCGCACCATCGCAGCAGCACGCATCACCATGCCCAAAGCAATGGTTCGGCTCTCCGCTGGTCGGCAGCAAATGTCGGAAGCAGTGCAGGCACTGTGTTTTCTCGCTGGCGCCAACTCGATCTTTTATGGCGAGAAATTGTTGACAACCGGTAATCCTGATACTGAAAAAGACCAGGCTTTATTTGACAAACTGGGACTGCGCGCACTTTAGAATCCATATTCGCGGATATGCCCTTCGGAGCTCGCCTGTCTATTAAATGCTGCCCCAACATTTTTATTGGTGCCCGGCCTTGTCCGGTGCCCTGTATTTTTGGAGGAACCCTTAACTGTACCGCAAGATTGCCATGCCGACAGATCTGAATGAGGCGCTACAGCAGCGCCACGCGGCAGGATTGTACCGCACGCGCACGGTATCAGCCGGGCCGCAATCCACGCAGATTTCAATAGAGGGAAAATCCTATCTGGCTTTTTGCAGCAACGATTATCTGGCGCTGGCAAATGATCCGGAATTGCTGGCAGCGGCAGCTCAGGGGTTAACCCGCTATGGCGTTGGCGCCGGCGCCTCGCATCTGATCAATGGGCATCATCAGGCGCATCACGATCTGGAAGAAGCACTTGCTGACTTCACCGGATTTCCGCGCGCGCTCCTGTTTTCCACAGGCTACATGGCAAACATGGCAATCGCCACTGCTTTGTTGGGTCGGCACGATGCCATTTTTGCCGATCGTTTCAACCATGCTTCTCTCAACGATGCCGCGCTGCTCTCGCAAGCAAGGTTACTGCGTTATCCCCATCTCGATCTGGGACATCTTGAAAATCAGCTGGCACGAACTCAGGCAAACCGCAAACTGGTGATGACGGATGCAGTATTCAGCATGGATGGCGATTGCGCGCTGATTGATGACCTGCTCGCGTTGTGCCAGCGTTTCGGCGCCTGGTTGCTGATCGATGACGCACATGGATTTGGAGTGTTGGGAGAACAAGGGCGCGGCAGTCTTTTTCAGACGCATTCTCCGACAAATCACGCACCGCATTTGATCTATATGGCAACACTCGGCAAGGCAGCGGGAGTTGCTGGCGCCTTTGTCGCCGCACAGGAAGATATCATCGAAACTCTCATCCAGCAGGGTCGTACTTATGGATACACAACGGCTTCACCCCCTTTGCTGGCACACACATTATTGACAAGTTTGCAGATTATCGCGCAACAATCCTGGCGGCAGGCTGCGCTCGCCAGGTTGATCGAACAGTTACGGCAGGAATTGTCATCACTGCCCTGGCAGTTGCTGCCGTCAGTGACGCCAATACAGCCCTTGCTGGTCGGTGATGCCCAAAAAACGGTACAGTTGAGTTTGGCGTTACGCGAGCGAGGAATCTGGGTGCCAGCGATTCGTCCGCCAACAGTTCCCAAAGGAACAGCGCGACTAAGAATAACGCTGTCCGCCAGGCACACGCAGGCAGAAATCGATCAGCTGGCGCTGGCACTGCGTGATCTGGCGTATAGCTCATGAGCACACAAACCCATTCTACAGGCGCGCAAAAACTGTTCACCCAGAGTGAAGGCAGCGGCCCTGATCTGGTGATGCTGCATGGCTGGGGCATGCATAGTGGAATCTGGGATAGTGTTGCGCCACAACTGGCGCGGCGTTTTCGCGTGCTTCGCATCGACCTGCCCGGCCATGGCTTCAGTCATGCGTCTCCATTGAATTCACTGGAAAACCTGGCTGCCGACATCGTTTCCTGTTTGCCTGCCAGCTCGATCGTCTGTGGCTGGTCACTGGGAGGACAGCTCGCCCTCACGTTGGCAAGGCGCTGGCCAGACCGCATCAATCAGTTGGTGCTCGTCTCAACCACTCCCTGTTTTACCAAACGTGCTGATTGGGCATGGGGAATGGATACCGCCACCCTGCAACTTTTCAAGGAAAACCTCGACCGTCATTATCTGCAAACACTGCAACGCTTTCTCGCTTTGCAGGTTCGCGGAGGAATCGACCAGAGCGCAGTCCTGGCACAGTTGCGTAAGCGCCTGTTGCAGCGCGGACAACCGGCTTCACAAGCGTTGCAGGCCGGGCTGGAAATTCTGTTGCTCAGCGATTCAAGAGCACAATTACCGAAAATTACACAACCCGCCACGCTGATTCACGGTGAAAACGATGTGATTACGCCAGTGGATGCGGCCTGCTGGATGCAGCAACAACTTCCTCGCGCCCGCTTGAAACGCATACCACATTGCGGGCATGCGCCGTTTCTTTCCTTCCCGGATCTTTTTATGGAATGCTTCGATGATTTATGATCACGTACTCGACAAACGCTGGCTGCGCCGCTCATTCGAACATGCCGCATCCAGCTATGACAGCTGCGCCGTGCTGCAGCGAGAGGTGTGCGAGCGCATGTTGTCACGCCTGATTTACATTAAGCACGATCCTGCCTTCATACTTGATGCAGGCAGCGGCACCGGCTTTGGTACACGCAAATTACAGGCACAGTATCCAAAGGCAACCCTGATACCGCTCGATATTGCCTTTCCAATGCATGCCCAGGCGCGCACGTACAAACCCGAATCGCCTGGGTTACCTGAATGGCTGCATTGGCTATCTTTTCACAAACGCCCAAAAATTTTTCCAGTTTGTGCGGATATTGAACAACTGCCACTGCGCGATGCCTGTATCGACATGATCTGGTCCAATCTGGCGTTTCAATGGTGCAACGATCTCAAACAGACCTTCTCTCAGGCACATCGCGCGCTCAATCCTGGCGGGTTGTTGATGTTCAGCACCTTTGGCCCCGACACCCTCAAGGAACTGCGTCATGCCTTTAAATCTGTCGATCGCTATCATCATGTCAACCGCTTTGTCGATATGCATGACATAGGCGACCTGCTGGTGCATTGCGGTTTTTCACTACCGGTCATGGACATGGAATACATCACTCTGACCTACGACGACGTCAAAAGCATCATGCGCGATCTCAAGTCCATAGGCGCGCATAATGTCACGCATGGCAGGCAGCGCGGATTGATGGGCAAAGGTGTCTGGCAACGGATGACTGCACATTACGAAACCTTGCGTCAGCAGGGAAAATTACCGGCTACCTATGAAATCGTCTATGGGCATGCCTGGAAACCGAATTCCCGTCAGTCCTTATCGCAGATGGTCAATCGATAGAAACCCGGTTCAGCGTAAGAACAATGAATACATTGGATTCAATCACCGGATATTTTGTGACCGGGACGGATACAGGCGCGGGCAAGACAACGGTAAGTTGCGCATTCCTGCACGCGTTTGCCAGGCGCGGCAATACCGTGGTTGGCTTCAAACCGGTTGCGGCGGGTTGCGAGAATGAGAACGGGCGAGATGCCATCAGTCTGCAACGAGCGAGCAATATTGTGGCTCCGCAGACACTAATCAACCCCTACGCTCTGGCATTGCCGATAGCGCCGCACATTGCGGCTGAAAAGGCTGACATCCGGATCGACCTGACCGTAATCCGGCAGGCATTCGATATACTGCGGGCGCGGGCGCAGATCGTTATTGCAGAAGGTGTTGGCGGCTTCCTGGTGCCGTTGGGCGATGAGTACGACACCGGCGACCTCGCAAAGCTGCTGGGGCTGCCGATCATTCTGGCAGTAGGCATGCGGCTTGGCTGCATCAACCATGCGTTACTGAGCGCACAGGCCATTCAATCCAGAGGACTGCCATTGGCGGGATGGGTCGCAAACCAACTGGAACCGGCCATGCCATATATATCGGAAAATATCAATACCCTACGCGCGCGGCTGCCCTGTCCGTTGCTTGGCGTGTTGCCATTTCAACCGTCAGTCGATACCGAATCTCTTGCCGGGTTGCTCAGACTCCCCTGAATTTTTAGAGACGCCCTTTAAACGCTTCCGTTGCCTCGATCAATGCCGCCCGGATACCAGGCTCCCAGGCAGAGTGGCCAGCATCAGCGATGATGTTGAATTCTGCCTCTGGCCATGCTTCATGCAGGTCATACGCGCTGAGAATCGGACACACCGCATCGTAACGGCCCTGGACAATCACCGCCGGCAAACCCTGCAGCTTGTACACATTGTCCAGCAGGCTGCCTTGCGGTAGAAAAATATTATTTTTGAAGTAATGCGCCTCCATTCTGGCGAGCCCAAGCGCAACCGTGTCATTGGTGAAATAGTCCACCGTTTCCGCACTGGGTAACAGGGTTGAGCATTTACCTTCATAGCGTCCCCATGACCGGGCAGCGGGCATGTGGACAGCCGGATCAGGGTTCATCAGTCGCCGATAGTAAATAGAAAGAATATCCGCGCGTTCAATGGGAGACAGTGAGTCAACAAACTCGTGCCAGGCTTCCGGGAAAAAATTACGCAAGCCATACAGAAACCAGTTGATTTCATTTTGCCGACAAAGAAAAATACCTCGCAGAACAAAACCCAGACAGCGCTCCGGATGGGCCTCGCCGTAAGCCAGCGCAAGCGTGCTGCCCCATGAACCACCAAATACCAGCCATTTATCTATTTCCAGATGCTCACGTAATGTTTCGATATCTTCGATCAGCAGAGGAGTGGTGTTCTCGCGAATTTCTCCAAGCGGCACAGATCGCCCTGCGCCACGCTGATCAAAAATAACGATACGATAATGTGCCGGATCAAAGAAACGACGATGCGCCGGTGATGATCCCGAACCCGGTCCACCGTGAAGAAACAGAACCGGCACGCCATCAGGCCGACCGGATTGCTCCCAGTACATGGTATGAAGGTAATCGAGTGACAACATGCCATGCGCAAATGGCTCGATAGATGGGAAAAGATCGTTTTTTGTCATAATCCTGTGTTTGGCTCGGTTGTAACGAAATAGGGATGCCGAGAGGGCTGTCCGAAAATAACAATCGTAGCAAGGACAAAACTGGCTGGGCTGGATGCTTCGATCATTCAAGGTGAATAGTCATTCTATTCAACAAACAAAATCGGGAAAATCCAGCCGGCAGGTTCGCCCACAATAGATCGGTCTATTCTCGAACAGTCTCCGAATACCCGTCGGTCACGGGACAATAATTATACGCTGTCAAATATGACGTTTTCTGCCAGATATTGTCTCGTCCTTGTCTGTTGAAATACAGGGTAAACAGCAGTGAGTTTTGTCATATACCACCCGGCGAATATTGCTATAGTCACCCTATGAGTACAAGGCGTCAAAATACAGGCATTGTAAATGCACCTTGAAGTCACTATCAAAAATGAAGGAGAACACAATGCCGCATGTAACGATGGGAGAACGAGAAATCTCAATGTTGCGGGTAGAAATAGAATTATTGATGAAAGAACGTCAGTGTCTTCTGAAAACAGTAGGCGCAACGGCTTCTTTTGTGTCCAGCTTGAATTACAGTAATTTGCCTGGTCATATCCGCAAGACGGCCGATCAATTATCATCCTGTCTGAACGCGCTTCCCGAGGAAACATTACATGATGCCCTGCAAAGCCAGGGGGAAATTACCCGTTTGTGAGCAAACCGGCTCGTAAAGAATTGCTGAAACCACGGCTTGGTCTGGTTTTAACCGGTGGTGGGGCACGCGCAGCCTACCAGGCAGGCGCATTGCGCGCGATTGCAGAGATGCTGCCAGCGCATGCCTACAGCCCATTTCCCGTCATTTGCGGCACATCTGCCGGCGCAATCAACGCGGCTGGGGTAGCCATGGCCGCAACCCATTTTCAGGAAGGCGTCAAACATCTCGAAACCGTATGGGGAAATCTGCATACCGACCAGGTCTATCGTTCCGATTTGTTGGGCGTATTAAAGAACACACTGCGCAGCATTGGTTCGCTGACATTCAAGCGCATGGAGGGAAAACCAGTTTCGCTCCTGGACAATCTGCCGCTCAAGCGGCTGCTGGGATGCCGCCTGCCATTCCGTGGCATTCGTAGAAGCATTCATGCTGGCGCATTGCATGCACTGGGCATTACCGCCTGGGGATATTCCTCTGGACAATCGGTAACGTTTTATCAGGGCCATCCGGAAGTGATGCCATGGAAACGCGCGCAGAGAATTGGCGTGCCTGTACGAATCGGGCTGCAACATCTGGTGGCCTCCGCTTCGATTCCTTTTGTTTTTCCAGCGATTCGCGTCAATCGTGAATATTTTGGGGACGGCTCGATGCGCCAGCTCGCGCCCTTGAGCCCAGCGTTACATCTTGGCGCGGAGCGGGTGCTGGTCATTGGCGTAAATGAAAAAGAAGACCAGTCATGCGAGCGGCAAAAAGTGACCGGCTATCCACCGTTGGCACAGATAGCCGGGCATATGTTGAACAGTATATTCGTGGATAGCCTCGATGTGGATCTGGAACGTCTGCAGCGCATTAACCAGACAATTAATCTGATTCCGGCCATCCACAAGGAAAATGTAGCATCGCTGCGCCAGGTTAGCTCTATGACCATTCGCCCCAGCGAGAAAATTGCCGAGCTTGCGCAACTGCATGCCAACAGCCTGCCGCGCACCATACGCTATCTTTATCACGCTGTCGGGGCAATGGGACCAAATGGCGCGGCCATGCTGAGTTATCTTCTATTTGAAGCGCCTTACTGCCAGGCATTGATTGATATGGGTTACCGCGACACGCTGCGTCAGAGAGACGAAATCCTGGCATTCCTGTTTGATAAATAACCAAACAACGTGGCCACCGTTATTTTTGAAAAGCGGGATCACAGGCTCTAGCTGATGATTCAATTGGTCACCATACTGATGCTGCCGATCAAGTAGCGAAAAACAACCTGGATTCTCTCGTTGTTTCCGCTTAAGAATATTGGAAATTCCGGTTAAATTGGGCAACAAGGAGGCAATATCTTGGAATTAAGGGTACTGGGTTGTAGTGGCGGGATAGGAGGAGGCGCTCATACGACCGCAATGTTATTGGATGACAATATCCTGATCGATGCCGGCACCGGCGTGGCCAATCTGTCACTGGATGAGTTGCTGAAAATAGATCATGTATTTGTAACGCATGCGCATCTGGATCACATTGCCTTCATCCCGTTCCTGGTAGATACCGTCGGCTGCCAGCGTGAACAGCCGCTCATTGTGCATGCCTTGCCGGCAACGCTGAATAGTTTGCGACAACATATCTTCAACTGGCATATCTGGCCTGATTTTACGAAAATACCTGATACTAAAAGACCTTACATGCGCTTTGAGCCATTCGATATTGGAGCCACCGTCGTGCTGGATGGCCGCCGCATCACACCACTGCCCACAAATCATACGGTGCCATCGGTTGGTTTCTGGCTCGACTCCGGCAAGAGCAGTCTGGTCTTCACAGGCGACACGACGACACACGACCCTTTCTGGGAGGCGATCAATCAGATCGGTAATCTGCGTTATTTGATTATCGAATCAGCATTTAGCAATGCCAAGCAGGATATTGCCATTCGCTCCAAACATTTTTATCCGGCGTTACTGATTGAGGAATTTAAAAAACTGCAGCGGAACGTCGATATTTATATTACGCACCTGCGACAGGAAGAAGCGGAGCAGACCATGCGCGAAATTACGACTGGTGCCAACGGGTTGAATCCACGCAGGCTGTTGAGTCATCAACTTTTTGAATTTTAGTTTCAGGGTAATCGAAAATGAATACACCCTTGGCTTTGGAACCAGGCAGGAATGAACCGGCACACGATGATGGTCCGCTGGGGTTCGCTGGCAATTTAAGAATAATCATCAATAAAATTCATACGGCAATCAATATTGATGAAGCCCGTATCGAGCTAAGCCGCGATATCTGCACACTATTCAACGCAGACCGTTTAACCATTTACACCGTCAGCGACGATAAATCATCCATCACTGCGCGGATCAAAACTGGACTGGATACTTTCCAGGATCTGCGATTGCCAATCAATGAACACAGCGTCGCCGGCTACGTCAGCTTACATAAAAAAACAGTTAATTTGCGCGATGTTTATGACCGGAGCGAACTGAACGTACTCGGTGAACATTTGCGTTTTCTCCAGGAAGTCGATAAACGCACCGGTTACCGTACCAAGCAAATGCTGGTTGCACCTGTTCTCAATCCCGGTGATCGTGAGCTACTCGGCATTGTGCAGATTATTAACAGCAGGGACGACCAACCTTTCTCACAAATGATCGTCGAGAGCCTGGAAGAAATTTGCCAAACGCTGGCCATTGCTTTCAAACAACACCAGAAACAGCAATTACTCGGCAAAACCCGTTACGATCACCTGATTACCGAAGATATCATCAGCGCGACGGAATTTGAGCTGGCAAGCAGGCAGGCGCGGGAAACCGGCCAGAATCTTGAAGACGTGCTGATCGATCAGTCCGGCATTACACCCGCGCAAATTGGAAACGCATTGGCGGCTTACTTTGGCGTCAGTTATGAGTCCTTTCGTGCAGATCGAATCAAGCCAATGGATTTGCTGAAGAATATAAAACGTGAATTTGCTGAAAGCAACAACTGGCTGCCGATCGACGACAGCGCAAGCGGCCTGACCGTTCTGGCGCTTGACCCAGAACGGATCAAGACATTGCGCATCGTCAACCAGATTTTCCCCAAACGAAACATTATCTATAGCGTTTGTACGCAGCGCGAATTTTACGCAACGCTCGATTTGTTTTATGGTGCCAGCGATGCGCCTATCGAAGGCGACAGCATCAATGACATGCTCTTTGGCCTGACTGAAGAAGCAGATGACACGGTCGAGAAAGAAGCCGATGAAGTTTCCGCTGCCGCAGATAATGAGCTGGTTAAACTGGTGAACCGGATCATCATGGATGCGCACAAGCGCGGAGTATCGGATATTCACATTGAACCCATGCCAGGCAAGGAAAAAACCGGCATCCGTTTTCGCAAGGATGGTTCCTTGATGCCCTATATTGAAGTTCCAGCCAGCTATCGCAACCCACTGGTCACTCGCATCAAGATTATGTGTGACCTCGATATTTCCGAGAAACGCAAACCTCAGGATGGCAAAATTAAGTTTCGCAAATTTGCCCCGCTCGATATCGAATTGCGGGTAGCCACTATCCCATCGGCTGGTGGCGTGGAAGATGTTGTGATGCGGATTCTCGCCGCAGGTGAGCCTATTCCGCTCGACAAGATGGGATTCACTGCTCACAACCTAAAAACACTCAAATCCATTGTGGCAAAACCATATGGCCTGTTTTTTGTTTGTGGTCCGACAGGTTCCGGTAAAACCACCACGCTGCATTCCATTCTCAAATATTTGAACACGCCGGAAACCAAAATCTGGACGGCGGAAGATCCGGTGGAGATCACGCAAAAGGGACTGCGGCAGGTTCAGATTAACGCCAAGGCAGGGCTGACATTTGCCTCCATCATGAAATCCTTTCTGCGCGCGGATCCGGACATCATCATGGTAGGGGAGATGCGTGACAAAGAAACCACCAGCATCGGCATCGAAGCTTCGCTCACTGGCCATTTAGTCTTTGCAACGCTGCATACCAACAGCGCACCCGAATCCATCATCCGCTTGCTGGATATGGGCATGGACCCATTTAATTTTGCCGATGCCCTGCTGGGCATTCTCGCGCAGCGTTTGGCAAAACGCCTGTGTAAATGCAAACAGGGGCACATCGCCAGCGACGAGGAAATTCAAACATTACTGACTGAATATTGCGAAGAACTGAGAAATACCGATCATTTCAAAACTGATCCCGAAGCAGCTGGCCATGAAATCAGATCGCGCTGGGTTGAACAATATGGTGATGAAAACGGAAAAATTACCCTGTTTGAAGCCGTCGGTTGTGACCATTGCACTGGCACCGGCTACGCTGGCCGGGTTGGCCTGCATGAGCTACTGACAGCAACCGATGCCCTGAAGAAAAATATCCAGGAACATGCCAGGGTAGCGGAAATGCTGGCCACCGCATTGCAGGAAGGCATGCGCACCCTGAAGCAGGATGGTATCGAGAAAGTCTTGCAGGGCATCACTGATATTCATCAGGTCCGCGCCGTGTGCGTGAAGTAACTCCGAATACCACCTTCAGGTTGACCGGGTTGCAATACAGGCCGCCACCAAACCTTTTACCGGCGGCCTGTGTATTCAGTACAACCTCTCCTGAGAATCTAATCAGGTAAATTATTGTCGCTCTTTAGCTCAAAACTACCGGTAACTTTTTCATTGACCGTATATTCATAATTCCCGGCAGATAAACCATATACAGGCAAAGGAATAATTTTTTCAAAAGGTACTAATGCAGTCGTACAGGCTTGTTGAGGATCATTGTCTGGAACCAAACTTGCAGTACTTATTACAATTTCAAAGCGATTATCCTTCAAACGATGATCGATTCTTCCAAGCATCTGACAACCATTGGAAAAATTCCCTTTTACTTTCAAGAATACCTGTGTGGGAATAGTCTCCCTAACGATTAATTCTACCCCGTCGCTTTCTGTCAAGAAAATATCAACTACGGGCGCTACCCGGTGACTCTGCAACCGCCAGGCATTGGTTGACGAATCATACTGAAAAATGCCCCCTTGAAATATTCCCGCCTGTTGATCTGTATCAACCCGTGGAATGGTCAGCGTATTATCGCGATATACCGGATAGTCGTCTTGATCACCTGTAGAGCTATGATCATTTCTGGTGTATGACAAGGGAGAAGGAAGCGGTGTAACCTGTTGGTAAAGATCTCGGCAGAT
>JAVVEX010000065.1:0-11443 GCA_032251195.1 Nitrosomonas sp. | reverse complement strand
ATCAAGCGTTTAAAAGCCGGATGGGATAATGACTATTTATGTCGGATTATTGGGATAATTTAAGCGCGATTACCCTGCCAATTAGTTCATGGTAACGTTGCCCTGCCCCGTAAACCTTCACCAGAAAGGTTTGCTTTTAACATAGTTTTCCCAGGTTTCTTTCAGGGTCAGTTTCTGCATCTCGATACGCTGAAAGGTCCACCCACGGATGATGCCAATGGCTTCAGCTTGCTTATTGGTTTGTTTTCCGATTTGAATTTCATCAAGTAAATGTTGCGTAACCGTGCAGTCATTGATCGAGCCTAATATATCCTGTAATTTGGATAACGCCGCAATCTGCTGCTTGCAGGCATTCCGGGGGAAGAGTGAGTGAAAAAATTCAATGAGATAACGCAATTCCTTGATATGAATGCGCAATACATGGAGCGATTCGGCTTCGAGCATATTCATGCTTTTTCCATCCCGGATGATTTTCTGATGCGCATCTGCGATCAGCGATATGACAGTCACCCGGGCATTTTCATGTGCAACGTCAGGGTGAGGCTCGCCAGACCGGGTTAACATGTCATCCTGATCGATTTTATACAACCAGCTGCAGAGCTGGATGAGCAGTCTGGTGTAGCGCAGAGAATTGATGCTGACGCGCGCGTGTCTGCGATGTGTTTCCCTGAGCTGCCGACATTGTTTTCCGATCAGATGCAGAACAGGATGTGGCAGGCTGGTGGCCGCACGCGGCAAGGTTTCCGTTACCAGAATATCCCAGTCGCGCGCCGGATTCAGTTGCCTGGTCAGCCATTTCAGCGCTTTCTGAAGTGGTGACAATCCGGCATTGGGAAAAACTTGTTGAAGAATCCGGAAAGCCGCGCGTAATCTGCGCAAGGCGACTCGCATCTGATGCAAGTATTCAATATCATCGCTGACGGTCAGAAAGCCTTTTTCATTTTTAGCTAACTGCTCCAGACAATCCTGCACAATCATTTTCAGCGCCAGGTGAAGCGATACACCGGGCATGAAGCTGATATCACCTGCCTTGCAGGGTGCGAGCGAATAATGGCTATAAAGCCTGTAGCCGCGTTCCGCCTTATTCAGGTTTTCCAGCCGGGGGGTACAAGGCAGATTATCGATAAACATCTGGGAAAAATCGAGCAGCTCCAGTGGGTCGCCCGATTTGAGTTCCAGTTCGATTTCGCTGATGGATTCGGTCTGTTTATCAACGATAATTTTGCCGTGATCCAGACAAAGCTCGATTGTGCTGCCCCTGGCCAACTTCAACAGCTGCATCCGGCGCGTAAATTGGGTGACAAATACAGGCTGCAGTGCTGCGCGCAAACCAGGGCTTCTGAACAATTTCCTGATGTTGAGATCCGGGATATTCCTGAGGTCAGGATGCGCATCATCCAGCAGGATTTCCCATTCGTCATGTTGATGCAGTCCTGCTGTTATCTGGCCACCACTTTTGATTGTCTGCATCCATTGATTGCCATCACGCCTGATTCGCAGTGAACAATTGTTGGTTTTAAGCGCCAGATCGGGTGTATCAAAATAGATGCTATACAGCTTGTGCTTACTGAGAACCGATATCTGGAACTGCTTCAGCCATGACAGATCGACAACCTGTTTCAGGCAACGGGGACGCAACGCAAGTTTCAGTTCCAGTTCCTGTGCCATCTGTTTATTTGACTGGCTCCTGTTTTACTGCGGCCAGCTTTTCCAGCAGCGCGTCCTGGGCGCTGAACTGCCGGGTTCGCCTGACGTTTTTACGTTTATAGTAGCCATCGCTATTCATTTCCCATGCCTGGGCATTATCACGTAGATAGGGTTTTAACCCTTCGGTGATGACCCGTTTTTTCAGGCGGAGATCCATCACTGGAAAACAAACCTCCACCCGGCGGAAAAAATTACGATCCATCCAGTCGGCACTGGCAAGATAAACATGATGCTGGTTGATATTCAGGAAATAAAATATACGGGAATGTTCCAGAAAACGCCCAATGATCGAGCGTACCCGAATATTGTCAGATAAGCCCGGAACATTGGGGCGCAGCGCGCAGGCACCGCGTACAATCAGGTTGATTTTAACGCCGGCGCTTGAAGCGGCATACAGTGCCTGAATGATTGCGGGTTCCAGCAGTGCATTCATTTTAGCGATAATTGCGGCTGGTTTTCCATTGCGTGCATGCTCCGCTTCCTGGTTGATATGATTCATCATCTGATGATGCAGGCTGAATGGAGATTGCCAAAGATGTTTCAGCGTGCTTGCTTTCCCCAGCCCTGTGAGCTGCAGAAAAACCTCGTTGATATCCGAGCAGATTTCTTCGTGGCTCGTCAGTAATCCAAAGTCGGTATAAAGACGGGCAGTACCAGGGTGATAATTACCGGTGCCAAGATGCGCGTAGCGCCTCAACTGACCAGATTCACGCCGAATAACCATCGCCATCTTGCAATGGGTTTTATAGCCAACAATACCGTAAACCACATGAGCACCGGCTTCTTCGAGCCGCCCTGCCCAGTTGATGTTGGCCTCTTCATCGAAGCGCGCCAGCAGTTCTACGACGACCGTAACTTCCTTACCTGCTCTGGCGCCGGAAATCAGCGCCTCCATCAAGGTGGAATCAGAGCCGGTGCGGTATACAGTCTGTTTTATTGCGACGACATCTGGATCGGTCGATGCCTGCTTGATAAATTCGATAACCGGCTGGAAACTCTGAAAAGGATGGTGCAGCAAAATGTCATTTTTGCGCACCATCTGGAAAAAATCATTATCCTTTTTCTTCTGTGTCGAGAAAGGAACGCCGGGAATGAAGCGGGAAAACTTCAGATCGGGGCGATCAATGATGTCGAAAATCTGTGTCAGCCTTACCAGATTGACCGGACCATTTACCTGATGCAGGTCCTCTTTTTTCAAGAGGAACTGGTTGAGCAGAAATTCTGTCATGGCAGGCGGGCAATTGTCCGCCACTTCCAGCCTGACCGCATCACCGAGATGGCGCTGCGGAAGCTCGCCTTGCAAGGCAATGCGCAGGTTCTTGATTTCTTCTTCATCAACAAACAGATTACTGTTGCGAGTTACTCGGAATTGATCGCAACTGACTACCTGCATGCCAGAAAAAAGCATATTCACATGCGCATGAATAATCGACGATAGAAAGACGAAACTGTATCCATCACGTCCAATTTCTTTTGGCAACCGGACTACCCGTGGCAGAATGCGTGGCGCTTGCACAATTGCCGTGCCCGAATTGCGGCCAAAGGCATCCTTGCCTTCGAGCGTCACGGCAAAGTTGAGGCTCTTGTTTAAAATGCGGGGAAAGGGATGCGAAGGATCCAGACCAATAGGTGTCAGCATTGGCATCAGTTCCCGCCGAAAAAATTGCCTGATCCACTCGCACTGACTTTCATTCCAGGTATCACGCCTCAGAAAGTGAATGCCATGACCAGCCAGCTCCGGCAGAATCCTTTTATTTAAAATCTGGTATTGATGGGTCGCCACTTCGCGCGCACGTGCGGAAGCAAGCTCAAACGCCTGGCGTGGCGGCAGACCATCCGAACCAAACCCCGGCGTGTCCAGCTTGATCTGTTCTTTTAAACCGGCGACCCGAACTTCAAAAAACTCATCAAAATTGCTGCTGACAATACAGATAAAACGCAAGCGTTCCAGTAAGGGCACATTGCTGTCTTCAGCCTGAGCCAGGACACGGCGATTGAATTCCACCTGACTGAGTTCGCGGTTTAAAAATTGTTTATCGGTAAAAACAGCGGACATGCCGACACTGATTGTATTTGGTTTGTTATCAGCCATAGGGCGTTGTCTATTTATTCAAAATATTTCAATTGTATTAAATTCGGGTTGCAGTTTTATGAATCTGGCGGAACATAGCCAACAGGCTGATCAGCGCCTTCACCAAAAAAATAGGCATCCATCTGCTTGGCCAGATATTGCCGAGCCTTGATATCCGCCAGGCTCAAATGCATTTCATTTACCAGCATCGTTTGATGCTTTATCCAATCACCCCAGGCTTGCTTTGAGACATTCTCATAAATCCGTTTACCGAGTTCGCCGGGATAGGTCGGAAAATCAAGTCCCTCTGCTTCAATACCGAGTTTGATACATTTGACAAGTCTGGTCATGGCATGCCCTGTAATAGATGGTTATTTAAGAATAAGTAAGCGTGTGCCGGTTGAATCGGATAGTGTGGACGCGATTTGTCTGGCGGAGGCTTCGTCGGCAAAAGGACCAATTAACACCTTGTATAAACCATCCGTCTCATGGATACGCGACAAATGGGTAAGCGTTTTCAATTCAGAATCCAATTGCGACTGAAATTGGTCAAGATAATTTCTGGCATTTCCCTGCGCGCTGAATGCCGCGACCTGCAGATAGATTTCCTCGCGCTCGTCAGGACGAGTCGAGGCAGTGCCAGGCTGCGTTTTTTGTGCAGTGGCATGATAAGCGGGCGACTGGCCGGGAAGAATGACCTCGACTTCGACGAGTGCATGGCCATCGGCCAGCATATCCAGTTTATGGGCGGCGACATAAGATAAATCAATCAGCCGATTGTGCAGAAACGGGCCACGATCGTTGATCCGCACAATAATGGATTTGCCATTTTGCAAACGGGTAACTCTGACATAGCTTGGGATCGGCAGGGTGGGATGCGCGGCAGTCATGGCGTACATATCGTAGATCTCCCCCGAAGCCGTTTTTTTGCCATGAAACCGTTTGCCATACCAGGATGCGGTGCCGCGCGCCTTGTGCGGTACCAGTTCGGTCATGGGGTGATAGGTTTTGCTCAACACAACATAGCTTTTCATGTTGGCGCGTCGCAATGGCTCTGCCCGTGGCACGGCATCGGCAACCGCATCAAGATTGGCAGCAGGATTCGTTTCCGGGCCATCGTCAAGGTAATATTTCCCCTGCTTGTCAGACTGCCTGGAAGATTTCTCCGGAATGGTGGTGGTGCTGCAGCCGGCCAGATAGAAAACGACCACCCATAGTACTGACCAGAACGAAACCAGCCGCGAATGATTGGGATAACATTTTGGGATGTACATATCGTTCTTCCTAGGTTCTGACCAGTTTGGGATGCGTGTGAATACTCATCAGGATACCAAATCCAAGTAGGATAGTGACCATTGAGGTACCTCCATAACTGATCAGTGGCAGCGGCACCCCTACTACAGGCAGAATACCGCTTACCATGCCGATGTTGACAAAAATATAAGTGAAGAATGTAAGTGTGATCGAGCCCGCGACCAGTCGCGCGAAACGGGTAGGCGCATTGGCGGCAATGACAAAGCAACGCCCGATAACAACCAGATAAAGCAATAGTAGCAGGCCATTACCAATCAACCCGAACTCTTCCGAAAATACCGAAAATATAAAATCCGTGCTCGGCTCCGGCAGGAAATCAAGTTGCGACTGTGTACCTTTCTGCCATCCCTTGCCGGAAACCCCCCCCGAACCAATGGCAATACCGGATTGGATTGTATGATAACCGGCACCCAGCGCATCCTGCGAGGGGTCGAACAAGGTCAACACTCGTTTCTGCTGGTAATCATGCATGCCAAACGTCCAGAGTAATGGCAGGCTGATGGCCAGAAAAACCACAAGCATCGCCAGGATTCGCCAAGAAATACCGGCCAGGAACAGAATATAGAAACCGCTGGCCAGAATGAGTATCGATGTTCCCAAATCTGGCTGACGGGCAATCAATAGAACCGGCAACATCAGAATAAGGGTGGCAACTGCGTAATTACGCCAGCGTAATATCAGCCCTACTTTGTCCAGATACCATGCCATCATCAGCGGAACGGCTATTTTCAGCAATTCCGACGGCTGGACACGCGTGATGCCCAGGTTTAGCCAGCGGCGGGCGCCATTGTGAATTTCCCCAAACAGGGCAACACTGATCAGCATGGCGATGCCGAACAGATACAGCGGCAGCGCAATCCGCATGATAGTCTGCAACGGGATATTGGCAACCGTCCACATAACGACGAGAGCAACCGCCATATTGATCAGTTGACTGACTATCTTGACAGTATTGCCGCCAGTCGCGCTGAAGAGCACAACCAGACCGGTTAGCATCAGCAGGAAAATACCCGCCAGCAGAAAATTATCAATATAGCGGATCAGGAAGTGCCATATTTTAGAAAAATCAAGGGTGACCATAGCGTAGCGTTTCAGTAAAACAATCGGTTATCCCCGTTTGACCGGAATCTCCATCGGTTCCGGCATAATGCCGAGCAAGAAATAATCTATTACCTTGCGCGCGATTGGTGCAGCGGTGGATCCACCGGAACCACCGTTTTCGACCAGCACGGTCAGGACAATGCGGGGATCTTCTGCTGGTGCGTAGGCGGTGAAAAGCGCGTGGTCACGATGGCGCTCATCCAGTTTACTGGCAATATAGCGCTCGCCTTGTTTGATATTGACCACCTGAGAGGTGCCTGTTTTGCCCGCAAAGCTGTAGGTGGCGCCGGCAGCTGCGCGGGCACCGGTCCCACCGGGCAATGTCACATCCCGCAGCGCTTTTTTGACGATATCCAGATTTGCCTGTTTGATCGTCAATTGATACAGCATTTCGGCAAAATCATCCCTGATCCGGTTTTGTTGATAGTCATTGATTTGTTTTATAAAATGCGGCCTAAAGGCTTTGCCGTCATTGGCGATCAACATGGTTGCAAATGTCAGTTGCAGTGGGGTGGCCAAATTAAACCCCTGACCAATACCAACCGAGATCGTGTCGCCGGGAAACCAGTTCTGGTTAAAACGCCTTTTTTTCCATTCGATGGAAGGCAACAATCCACCGGTTTCTCCGGGAATATCAATACCGGTTAACCGGCCAAATCCAAACTGCTTGGTAAATTCGTGAATATTCGTAATGCCCAGATCGTTTGCCAGCATGTAATAGTACGTATCACATGAAACAACCAGTGATTTTTGCAGATCGACATAACCATGGCCACCGGGTTTCCAGTCGCGAAAACGGTGAGTGCTCCCAGGCAGGCTGAAAAATCCAGGATCTCTTATCGTAAAATCGGGGGTGCGTTTACCAAGTTCCAGTCCAGCCAGCGCCATAAAGGGTTTGAAGGTGGAGCCCGGAGGGTAAACTCCACGCAGGGCACGATTGACCAATGGCTTGTCAATGGATTCGTTGAGCAGACGCCAATTATGGTGATCAATGCCATCCGTAAACAAGTTGGGATCAAACCCCGGTTTGCTGATAAACGCGAGTATCTCGCCATTGGCAGGATCCATCGCAACCAATGCACCACGAAAGTCTCCAAACGCCTGGATTGCAGCTCGTTGCAGGCCAAGGTCTATCGTGAGCATAAGATCGCTGCCGGCAATGGGCGGAACCCGCGACAAGGTACGAACCGAGCGACCGATGGCATCGATTTCAACCTGTTCAAATCCGGTTATGCCATGCAGATGACTCTCATAACTTTTCTCGATACCGGTACGTCCGATATGCAAGGCGCCCCGATAGTTTTCCAGTTGGTTGTCTTCACCAAGCTGTTCCAGGTCTCTATCATTGATACGGTTGATATAACCAATGAAATGGGAGATAGATTCACCTTCAGGGTAATGCCTGAGTAATCGTGCCTTGACCTCCACACCAGGAAATCGAAAACGGTTTTCCGCGAAACGGGCAACCTCGACATCAGTTAAACGGGTTCGTATCGGGATACTCTTGAAACGGGTATTTTCCCGTCTCAGCTTTTTGAAGCGGTCGCGATCTTCCGGGGTGATTTCGATCAGCGCGGCGAGTTGATTGATAGTCGATTCAAGGGTTTCGACTTGGTCAGGAACAATTTCCAGTGTGTACGCTGTGTAATTTTGCGCCAACACGGCGCCATTACGATCAAAGACCAGTCCGCGATTGGGCGTAAGCGGAAAAATACTGATACGATTCGCTTCGGCAAGGGTGGTGTAATGGTCACCGCGCATAACCTGCAGATAGTAGAAACGCCCGAATAATATGCCAAACAGCAACAGCACGAGAAATACACAGACGATTAATCTGATATAAAAACTGTGCAGTTCATGCAAGCGGTTATGTAACTCAACCGGCTCACTCATAACTCATCCGGGTTGATTTCCTGTTTTCTGATGCGCGTCAGTAAAATGGCGACGAAAGGCCATATAAGCCCACCGGACAGGCTTGTGAATAGAATACGCCAATCAGACGAATAAGTGCCGGCAAGTGTGCCGGTGATCAGCAGCACTGTCTGTGCCAGCAATAATATCCACAAGATCGCCGGAATTTGCCTGAACACATTGAACATGCGTAACCGCCGATAAAATATCAGAGCACAAAAAGTAATTGTGCAGTAAACCAATGCCTGCTGCCCCATGATGCTGGCATTCACCACATCCATGATAATTCCGCTGATAAAAGCAAGACTCATCCCCGACTGGCGCGGCTGGTAGATATTCCAGTAAAGCAGCGCCACTGCAACAAAATCAGGACGCACCGACAATACGATATTGTTTGATACCACCAGGTTCAGCAACAACGCTGCAACCAGGCTTAAGTAAATCAGTGGCCTGCTGGCGAAGAGCTGCGATTCCTGTTCAAGCAGGTCATCGTGACCGAATGCTTTATTGCTGGTTGGCTTGGTTTGCATGTGAATCAGTTAAATCAGTTTTTTCAGCAGATGGTGTGGTTTCCGGCGGTAAATCTATCAGCACCAGCACATGTCTATGACGATCCACGCCCGCAACTGGCGTACAGATAATACGTGAAAATTGCATCGATTTATCATGTTCGATATGCGTTACACGTCCAACGGGCAAACCAGGTGGATACACGCCACCAATGCCCGATGTAACCAATAGATCTCCTGGCTGGACGTCCGTATTGACCGATAAAAACTGTAACTCCAGTTCATGATTGCGTCCGGCGCCGCTGATCACGGTATTAATGGCGTTACGTGCAATTTTCACCGGCACGGTATGGCCTTTGTCAGTGATGAGCGTGACTTCCGCTGTCAGAGGATAGATCCTTGTAACCTGCCCGATAACGCCGAGGTTATCAATGACAATATGCCCTTCACGAATGCCACTGGAACTGCCTTTATTCAGGACAATTTTACGGTTGAAAGGATTGCGGGGGGTAGACATTATTTCCGCCAGCACGGTTCTGAACTGTGATTGCTCGGTAGCGCCCAATAATGCGCGCAAATGCCGATTTTCGTTGGCCAGGGTACGTAGCTGATAAAGTTCGTGCTGGTTCCTGAGGTGCTCCTGCTTTAGCTGCTCAATTTCTTCGATGAGGTCAAAACTTGCCAGATATTGCCCAAGCTGATGATAGAACTGAAAAGGCGCATAAGCTGATTTCTGCAGTGGAGAGACAGCCAGGCCGATGACACGCCTTAATTCGGAAAATTGATCAGTGTGTTTATCTGCGATCATTAACAAAACGGATAACAGCGCATAAAGGAAAAACCGTGTCAGCGGACTTGGGCCAGACGCAAAAAATCGTGGCGAAGTATACATAAAGCTAGAACGGATCAATCATCGCCATTGGCATTTTCATCAGTTCCGGGAAGGATTCAACAGATTGAATGACGCTGAAAAATTACTAAAAAACAATGCGATCAATCCGCAACAATCAGATTGACGGACAGGACACATAACCAGAAGACGGATCAATAGTCCCTGGCAAATACGCCTATGGAGCGATCCATGTTTTCCAGGGCGATGCCTGCGCCGCGTGCCACGCAGGTGAGTGGATCGTCAGCAATAATCACCGACAACCCGGTCTCTTCCATCAATAAACGATCGATATCACGTAATAGCGCCCCGCCACCGGTCATCACCATACCCATTTGTGCAATATCTGAGCCGAGTTCCGGCGGGGTCTGCTCAAGCGCGGTTTTGACGGCATCAACAATATTGTTTAATGGCTCGGCCAACGCCTCCAGAATTTCATTACTGGAGATCGTAAAGCTTCTTGGAATCCCTTCAGCCAGGTTGCGTCCGTTGACTTCAATTTCCCGAACTTCGGAACCCGGGTAAGCAGAACCAATACTAGCCTTGATAATCTCTGCGGTTACTTCACCGATCATCATGCCGTAATTGCGCCGGATGTAATTGACGATTGCCTCATCAAACTTGTCCCCTCCCATACGCACAGAGCTGGAATAGACGATGCCTCCCAGAGAAATGATCGCGACTTCAGTCGTGCCGCCGCCAATATCCACAACCATAGAGCCGGTAGGTGATTCCACCGGCAATTCAGCGCCCAGTGCTGCGGCCATAGGTTCCTCGATCAGCTCGACTTTGCGCGCGCCCGCACCGTAGGCCGCTTCGCGGATCGCGCGCCGTTCGACCTGAGTTGACCCACAGGGTACCGAAATAACGATACGAGGGTTGACAGAAAACAGACGCTGTGGACGCGCTTTACGGATGAACTGCTTGAGCATTTGCTCGGTCACGGTGAAATCAGCAATCACGCCATCTTTCATCGGCCGAATTGCTGTGATATTGCCTGGTGTACGCCCCAGCATTTGCTTTGCGGCCAAACCCACCTGTTGGATCATGCGCTTGCCTCCAGCTCCTCCTTCCTGCCGGATGGCAACCACGGATGGCTCGTTGAGCACGATGCCATGACCACGTAAATAAATCAGTGTATTGGCCGTCCCCAGATCAATGGCCATATCTGTTGAGAAATAATTACCCAGGAAGTTGTTGTTAAGGAAATTAAGCATGGCGGCAGTATTTAAGAATAGGGCTGTTTGGAATTACAGCAGGATTTTTGCTGTTTTTGCTGTTTCCTGCGGACAAATTGAATGATTGCTTTATGAGCGCCTCTGAAAATCCAAGGTATCAGATTGTATCACTTTGCCATATCAAACTGGAAGATGCTTGATTTCCGTTACTCTCATACAGTCAGGAACCTGCTTCAGGAAGGCAATGGTCGCAGTTTGCGATGTTTGTCCAGCGCCACATAAGTCAATACAGCTTCAGTGACCTTGATACATATCTCATCGTTACCTTCACGAATACCGCGTTGCGCGTAGACAGTAACATCAACACTGATCGATGTATGGCCGATTTTGAGGATATTCGCATAAAAACTGACCAGGTCACCGACAAAAACCGGATGCTTAAAGGCGAATGAGTTGACCGCAACGGTTGCTACCCGCCCGCGTGCCCGGCGAATTGCCGGTATGCTGCCAGCAATGTCCACTTGCGCCATGATCCAGCCCCCAAAAATATCACCCGCATGATTGGTATCCGCAGGCATTGGCACCATCCGCAAAACAGGTTCCTGACCGATTGGCAAGGTAACATGTAATCTAGGGTCTGTTGACGTTTCAAGGTAAGTATATAATAGATAGAAACAAACTCGTAGTATTGGGGTTCCTATACCACCAACAAAACGAGTTTGTGATGCCCCGATTGATGCTCAGTGATGAGTCCTGGTCGAAG
>JAVVEX010000064.1:0-11548 GCA_032251195.1 Nitrosomonas sp. | reverse complement strand
GAGTTGCCGCTACGCCTTCTTACTGCTTGCCTAACGCACACTCAGATCAAACTGAAAATAGTATAGAGGCATAAATTGAAATGAGTTTTTTTCCGCCTGGGCTGCAAATTTTCCCGGCACCTGCAAAATTAAACCTGTTTCTGCATGTGATCGGACGCCGTGCCGATGGTTATCATTTGTTGCAAACCGCCTTTCGTTTTGTCGATTTCGCTGATCAGCTGGCTTTTTCTGTCAGAAACGATGGCGTGATCAAGTTGATGAACCCGATGCCTGGCTTATCTGACGCAGATAACTTATGTGTCCGCGCTGCAAAACGCTTGCAGGCTGAAAGTGGTAAATCCCTTGGTGTGGAGATTTATCTGCACAAGCAGATTCCGATGGGTGGCGGGTTGGGTGGTGGTAGTTCGGATGCTGCCACTACCTTGATTGTCTTGAATCGTTTGTGGAATATCAACTGGGATAGGCAGCGTTTGATGACGCTGGGTCTGGAGTTAGGTGCAGACGTGCCGGTATTTGTTTACGGCAAGAATGCTTTTGCTGAAGGTGTTGGCGAGAAACTGACCTCGTTAACGTTGCCGTCGGCATGGTATATTGTACTGACTCCACCTGTACATATTTCAACTGCAGAGGTTTTTACGAGCAAGGAGTTGACACGTAATACAATTCCTATCAGAATATCGGCCTTTTACACGGGCGCGGGGCATAACGATCTTGAACCTGTTGTTTTCAGGATGCAGCCGGTTATTGGCAGCTGGTTACAGTGGTTGAAACAGCAGGGAGTCAGTAAAGCCGCTATGAGTGGATCAGGCGCATGTGTGTTCGCTGAGCTCGCGGAAGAATCCGATGCATTGGAAGTGTTTAAGCAGATTCCAGATGGGATGTGTGGTTTTCTAACACAGGGGCTTGCAGAACATCCACTATTGCATTATTAGGGTAATAAAGATGGGGAGTCGCCAAGTGGTAAGGCACCGGATTTTGATTCCGGCATTCGTAGGTTCGATCCCTACCTCCCCAGCCAGCAGCGGCGATCCATCGGCAGCATGGTTTATCGTCGTTCATTGTCTTGTGGCAGCAATGGTTTTTACTCGTATCGTAATTGCTCCCCCAGTTATCAGGAATAAAATTTAGCATGGCCTACGATAGTTTGATGGTTTTTACTGGAACAGCCAATCCAGGGCTGGCTCAGGATGTCGTTAGGCATTTGAATATCAATCTTGGTCGGGCAATGGTCTCACGTTTCAGCGATGGTGAAGTCATGGTTGAAATACTGGAAAACGTGCGTGGGAATGATGTGTTTGTATTGCAGTCCACCTGTGCGCCTACCAATGAGAGCCTCATGGAGATACTGGTGATTGTGGATGCGTTGAAGCGTGCGTCCGCAGCACGCGTGACAGCAGCGATCCCCTATTTTGGGTATGCCAGGCAGGATAGAAGGCCGCGTTCGGCGCGCGTTCCGATTACTGCCAAAGTGGTGGCAAACATGTTGACCAGTGTTGGCGTGGATAGATTGTTGACCATGGATTTGCATTCCGATCAAATTCAGGGGTTTTTTGATATTCCGGTAGATAATATTTATGGGATGCCGATTCTTCTGGGCGATATCTGGAAACGCCATTATCAAAATTTAGTCGTGGTCTCTCCGGATGTGGGTGGAGTGGTCAGGGCGCGGCATATGGCCAAGCGTCTGGAATGCGATCTGGCGATCATTGATAAACGTCGTCCCAAACCAAATGAATCAGTCGTAATGAACATTATCGGCGAGGTAAAAGACCGTACTTGCGTGATTGTAGATGATATGGTGGATACAGCCAACACTTTGTGCCAGGCGGCTGCGGCACTTAAACAACAGGGTGCCCTGAACGTAATTGCGTATTCTACTCATGCGGTGCTATCAGGTGATGCCGTTGCGCGTATAGAAGATTCGGCGCTGGACAAGGTGGTGGTGACCGATACGATTCCGCTAAGTGATGCGGCAAAGAGCAGCGATCGTATCAGTCAATTGAGTGTGGCGAGTTTGTTTGGTGAATCTATGTTAAGAATCAGTAATGAAAGCTCATTGAGTTCACTGTTTATTGAATGAATTTAAGATGTCGGTGTTTGACTTGTTCGGTTAGGGGTAAGTTATTTTCTGGGGAATGTGATGCAAATTGAGATTAGTGCGAGTATTCGTAAATTACATGGAACGGGTGCCAGTCGTCGTATGCGTGCATCGGGAAAACTGCCAGGAGTGGTCTATGGTGGTGATGGGGCGTCACAATCCATCGAAATGAATCATAAGGATTTGTATTACAGTTTGAAAGCAGAGGCATTCCATGCTTCCATTTTGTCGCTCAGTATCGATGGAAATCCTGTTCAGGTTGTATTGCGCGATTATCAAATGCATCCCTTCAAGCAGCAAATTTTGCATATTGATTTTCAGCGGATCAACCAGAATCAGAAAATGCATGTCAAGCTGCCACTGCATTTTGTTAATGCTGAGCTTGCGCCTGGCGTGAAGCTTTCAGGTGGGATTGTCAGTCATATATTGACTGAAGTCGAAGTGTCCTGCTTACCAAAAGATCTGCCGGAATTTGTAACGGTTGATTTGTCTGAAATGAAGGTTGGTGGTATTTTGCACTTAAGTGACTTGACGTTGCCGTCCGGCGTGGAAATTTCAGCGTTGACAAAGGGTGATGATCAGCCCGTGGTGACGCTCACTACGCCTCGTGGTGGATCGTCTGACGAGTCTGGCTCCGAGGTAGAAGCATCATCTTCCCAGTAAAATAAAATACATTTTTGTTGTGTGGTGTGTTGTGAATTTCCTGCAGATGGAAATATTCTGTACCGATTCCTATTCATGTTTGGCATCTAAAAATTGTACAAGTGTCTGAGTCACCTGTCAGATTGGTAGTCGGGCTTGGCAACCCGGGTGAAAAATACATGGGTACCCGCCACAACGCTGGCTCTGGTTGGCTGGATAAGTTGGCGGAAATGCTGCACGCTACTCTCAATCTGGAACATAAATTTCACGGATTGTGCGCACATATTAAGGGAAATGGTCTGGATAGTTGGCTCCTTAAGCCACAGACTTACATGAACGTCAGTGGCACATCAGTTGCTGCGCTTTGCCATTACTATGCGATTCACCCGGAGCAGATACTGGTGGTGCATGATGAGTTGGACTTGCCGCCAGGTAGTATCAAGTTGAAATGGGGTGGGGGTGCCGGCGGGCATAACGGACTTAAGGATATTTTGGCGCATCTGGATAACCAGCCATTCTGGCGTTTGCGAATTGGTATTGGTCATCCTGGAAATAAGCAGGCTGTTGTCAATTATGTGCTACATAAACCTGAAAAAGAAGAGGCTGTTTTGATTGATCAAGCCATGAATCAAAGCATGCAGGTATGGCCTCAAATTATGAGTGGCAGACTGGCTGAGGCCATGCTGTTATTGCATACCAGGAAAAATAATTCATAAAATCCTGTTTTACGCGCTGACTGGCTTCAGGCGTACGGCTATCAGTTAACGAGAATCTAATCATGAGCTTGAAATGTGGCATTGTCGGTCTGCCCAATGTCGGCAAGTCAACCCTGTTTAACGCACTAACAAAAGCAGGCATCTCTGCCGAGAATTATCCGTTTTGTACAATTGATCCAAATGTTGGTATCGTTGAAGTGCCTGATACTCGCATCGGTGGATTGAGTGAAATCGTTAATCCCCAGAAAATACAGTCCGCTATTGTTGAATTTGTCGATATTGCCGGATTAGTGGCAGGTGCTTCCAAGGGCGAAGGATTGGGAAACAAATTTCTGGCGAATATCCGTGAAACTGATGGAATTGTGCATATGGTTCGTTGTTTTGCGGATGACAATGTTGTTCATGTTGCGGGCAAGGTTGATCCGTTATCCGACATGGAGGTTATTCATACCGAATTGGCGCTGGCTGATCTGGCAACACTTGAAAAAGCCATGCTGCGTGAAAGCAAGTTGGCGAAATCCGGTAATAAAGAAAGCATCCATCTATCTGGTTTTTTGGAAAAATTGCATGCGCATCTTGATGCAGGGCAGCCAGCGCGTAATCTGCCGCTGGATAAATCTGAGCAGCTGCTGTTAAAGCCGTTGTGTCTGTTGACGGCAAAACCGGTTATTTACGTGGCAAATGTTGCAAATCAGGAAATCAAACATAACCCATTGCTGCAACAGATTCAGGAGCAAGCTGCGAAAGAATCGGCGCCGGTGGTCGTGATTTGTGCCGCATTGGAAGCGGAAATTGCGGACTTGTCTGATGAAGACAAGCGGATGTTTCTGGCTGATATCGGCATGGAAGAACCCGGCCTGAATCGCCTGATTCGTGCAGCCTATCAAATTCTTGGCCTGCAAACTTATTTTACTGCTGGCGTTAAAGAAGTTCGCGCATGGACAATTCCGACTGGCGCAACTGCTCCGCAAGCCGCTGGCGTGATACATACTGATTTCGAGAAGGGGTTTATTCGCGCAGAAGTTATTTCTTATCAGGATTTTGTGGCGCTTGGCGGAGAGCAGAAAGCAAAGGAGGCCGGTAAGATGCGGCTTGAAGGCAAGGAATACATCGTCAGGGATGGAGATGTGATGCATTTTCGCTTTAACGTTTAAACAGGCACCTGACTAAAGTTGTTGCACAGATTGTATGATAACCGCTACAATGGGCGGTTATGGAACGGGAGAAACATATTATGTACGCAGTAGTTGAGACCGGTGGTAAACAATATCGGGTTGAAGTTGGGAACAAGCTTAAAGTGGAGACATTGACTGCAGCAGTTGGTGATGAGCTTTTGCTGGATAAAGTCTTGATGGTTGCTGATGGCGAAAATATTTCTACAGGCACCCCTCTGCTGGACAAAGCAAAAGTTAACGCGACTGTACTCGGTCATGGAAGGCACGATAAAATACGCATCTTTAAAATGCGTCGCCGCAAGCATTATCAAAAACACCAAGGACATCGGCAGAACTATACAGAGATCCAGATTACTGGTATTTCTGCTTAAGGAGATACATTAATGGCACATAAGAAAGCAGGTGGCAGCTCCAGGAATGGTCGCGATTCTCATTCTAAACGTCTTGGTGTCAAGCGTTATGGCGGAGAGCTGATCAAGGCTGGTGGCATTATCATCCGGCAGCGTGGCACGCAGTTCCATCCAGGTGAAAATGTAGGTATTGGCCGCGACCATACCCTTTTTGCCAAACTGGACGGAAAAATTATATTTTCTGTCAAAGGGCCGCTAAATAGAAGAACGGTGACGGTAGTTCCTGCATAGTATTTTTCTTTCGTTTGAGCTGATGACAAAAGCCCCATTTAAAAATGGGGCTTTTGTTTTTTAAGGTGGCCACCATTGTTTTTTACCAATAATCTGACTGTGATGTCAAAGTAAAATTTATGAAATTCATTGATGAAGTCAAGATACAGATTACTGCGGGAGATGGTGGTGATGGCGTGGCAAGTTTTCGGCGAGAAAAAAATATTCCAAAGGGTGGACCCAACGGAGGAGATGGCGGTAATGGTGGTAGTATTTTTGCGTTGGCGGATCATAATCTTAATACGCTCATCGATTATCGCTTTACGCCGGTATTTCGTGCGAAGCGCGGTGAAAATGGGCGGGGAGCGGATTGTTATGGCAAAGGTGCTGACGATATTGAATTACGCATGCCGGTGGGAACGATCATTACCAATGATTTGACTGGTGAAGTCATGGCTGATCTGCGGAATGATCAGCAGCGAGTATTACTGGCACAGGGAGGTCGAGGCGGGTTAGGCAATATTCATTTTAAATCGAGCACGAATCGGACGCCTCGGCAATTTACGCATGGTGAGTCAGGTGAAAAATTCGAGCTTAAACTTGAACTCAGATTATTGGCTGATGTTGGTTTGCTGGGTCTGCCGAATGCGGGGAAATCAACCTTGATTCGGGCGGTTTCTGCTGCGCGCCCCAAGGTGGCGGATTACCCTTTTACGACACTTTATCCTAATCTCGGCGTGGTCAGGGTTGATGATGGTCGCAGTTTTGTGATGGCGGATATACCGGGACTGATTGAGGGCGCTGCGGAGGGTGCCGGTCTTGGACATCGTTTCCTGAAACATCTGAGTCGGACGGGGGTATTGTTGCATGTAATTGATCTGGCTCCTCTGGATGAAAAAACCGATCCTGTTCATTCCGCACGCGCATTGATAGAAGAACTGTATAAATTCGACCAGTCGCTCTACCAGAAGCCACGCTGGCTGGTATTCAATAAGGTGGATCTGTTGCCGGTAACAGAGCGTGATGCGGTTTATGAGAGATTTCTGGGCGCACTGAACTGGCAAGCACCGTGGTTTGCGGTTTCTGCGTTGACAGGTGAGGGTTGTCAAGCGTTGACTTATGCCGTCATGCAGCACTTGGAGTCATTCTGGCTAACCGAGGCATGACTGTATGACAAGGGCGTCTCTGAAATGTGCGCATCGCATAGTCGTTAAGGTTGGCAGCAGCCTGGTAACCAATCATGGCCAAGGGTTGGATCATGGGGCGCTCGATTGCTGGGCTGAGCAGATAGCCTTGGTTGGCCGGATGAATAAAGAAGTGGTGCTGGTGACCTCCGGAGCAGTTGCAGAAGGAATGCTGCGTCTTGGGTGGAAAAACCGGCCTTCTGCGTTGTATGAATTGCAGGCGGCTGCGGCAGTGGGGCAGATGGGAGTGGCACAGGCCTATGCCACCAGCTTTGCCAAATATGGCTTGCAAACTGCGCAAATTCTCCTTACACACGATGATTTGTCAAATCGTAAACGATATTTGAACGCGCGGTCTACGATATTGACGCTACTTGGTCTGGGCATTATTCCGGTAATTAACGAGAATGATAGCGTAGTTTTTGATGAAATCCGGTTTGGCGATAACGATAACCTGGCTGCGTTGGTTGCCAATCTGATCGAAGCGGAAGTCCTGGTGATACTGACCGATCAGGCCGGTTTGTACACTGGTGATCCGCGCAAGGATGCCAATGCAACCTTGATCGTCGAGGCAAGTGCGAGTGATCCAGCGATCGAAGCGATGGCCGGAGGAGCGGGAAGCGAAATAGGCCGTGGCGGTATGCAAAGCAAAATCATGGCGGCAAGGCGTGCGGCACGCAGCGGTGCGCATACCATTATTGCTTCAGGAAAAAATCAGAATGCCCTGGCACGATTGTTGCAGGGGGAGGCGCTCGGTACTTGTCTGCTGGCAGACATGCCAGTTCGTGTCGCACGCAAATTATGGCTGGCTGACCATTTGCAGGTGCGAGGCAGCGTGATACTGGATAGTGGTGCTACCAGAGCGCTGTTATCAGAAGGTAAAAGCCTGTTGCCTGTAGGCGTGGAAGAGGTCAGGGGGGATTTTGAACGGGGTGAGGCCGTCGCCTGTCTGGATGCGGGCGGTCGTGAAATAGCTCGTGGCCTGATCAACTATAATACGCGAGAAACACTTAGAATCATGCGTCTGCCATCCAGTCAAATTGAATCTGTACTGGGGTATGTGGATGAGTTTGAGTTGATTCACAGAGATAATCTGGTTATTTTGTGATGATAAATTCACTGCTTATGTCAGAAACGGAACATTTGTCTGCTTACTGTGCGCCTAAGTGGTTGCCTGGTGGCAACGCACAAACTATTTACCCCTATTTGCTGAACAAAAAACTCCCCGTTCATTACCGGAGAGAGCGTTGGGAGCTAAAAGATGGCGACTTTATCGACGTGGACTGGCTTGATGGTAAGCCAGACAAACCTTTGGTCGTACTGTTGCATGGTCTCGAAGGTGGATCAAATAGCCATTATGCACTTAGCATCATGCGTCTGCTGCAAGCGATGCACTGGTGTGGTGCTGTCATTCATTTTCGTGGATGTTCAGGACATTTCAACCGTTTGCCACGAGCCTATCATGCAGGAGATTCCACGGAAATAGATTGGATGCTGCGTAAAGTCGTTGCGGCCAGGCGGTCTGCGCACGATGCGCGCTGCTATGTCGTCGGGGTTTCATTGGGTGGTAACGCCTTGCTGAAATGGCTGGGGGAGCAGGGTGAACGGGCGATGGAATTAGCTGCTGGTGCTGTTGCAGTTTCCACGCCAGTCGACCTGGCGGCGGCGGGTAACGCGCTTGATTCTGGCTTCAACCGGATTTATACGCAGCATTTTCTGGCTTCCCTGAAACGGAAAGTGATGGATAAAAATAGACGCTTTCCGGGATTGTTCAATATAAAAGCGGTTATGGCGTGCAAATCATTATACGAGTTTGATAATCTGGTAACCGCGCCTTTACATGGATTTCGGGATACCGGGGACTACTGGCAGCAATCCAGTTGCAAGCAATGGTTAAAGCATATACAGGTACCTACTTTGTTAATTAACGCACGTAATGATCCCTTTTTTCCGGAACGTGCGCTGCCGGTTTCAAGTGATATTTCCGCGTCTGTCTCGTTGGAGTTCCCTGAGCAGGGCGGCCATGTTGGATTCATTCATGGCACTTTTCCGGGTAAGCTCGAATGGCTGCCTGGAAAAATTGTTCGGTTCTTCTTGCGTGATTTCGCGTATGGCAATGATCTTTCTGTGTCAGAAAATCTCCGCTAATCAGCAGCAAATATCGCTAGGGATCTGAATTTGTGAGCATCTGCTTCGTGGATTGCCGCTTACCCTGTTGTGTTGCGACTCTTTGTTGCTCGTAAGAGCTGCGCCTTTACATGTTTGTCATGTGCTGTGTCAATATTTCTTGCTCGAACCTCGTTTTATTTTAAGCCTCTAATTTTAGGGATGTCAGGCAGTGAATCTCATCTTGAAAAGCCTTTTTGGTGTGGTATGGCTCATCATTGTCGCGTTGATAATCTGGACTGTGTCCGATGCTGTTGCGGCGTTAATTGTATTCAGCGCGGGCTTGGCGGGATTGATGATCCATCATCATTATAATTTATATCGTTTGGATAAGTGGCTGCGTAGCAACGATATTTCTTATCTTGATGCTCCAGATGGCCCCGGTGCGTGGGGAATAGTTTTTGTGCGGGTGGCAAGACTGTTGAGACGCCATCAAAATGAATTGCATCGACTTGACCACGCTCTCGATAGATTGCATCGTGCAACTTCAGCCATGCCGGAGGGAGTGGTGATATTAGGCGATACCGATCAGGTGGAATGGTGCAATCTGGCGGCAGAAGCGCATCTTGGGCTTAGTCTTAAGCTGGATGCCGGGCAGAATATTACCCGTATCGTAAGGCAAATCCAGTTTATCGACTATCTGAATTCAGATGATTTCAGTAAACCTGTCATGCTGAAACTCTCTCGAGAGGAAGAGGTTTTTCTTTCATTACAGTTGGTGCCCTATGGGGACAGCGAAAAATTGCTGATCAGCCGCGATATAACCCGTTTTGAGAAAATCGAGATCATGCGTCGTGATTTCATTGCCAATGTTTCCCATGAGCTGCGTACTCCTTTGACGGTCATTGGTGGTTTTCTGGAAACTTTGCTGGACAGTGGGAAATTAAGCGGAATGGAACAGAATGCGCTTGAATTGATGTCACGCCAGGCCACTCGTATGCATCGCTTAATCGAGGATCTTCTGACTTTATCCCGGTTGGAAAACTCGCAGAAACCACCCAAGGAAGACAAGATTGACATTGCTAGGCTCTTGCGAGGAATTTATCAGGAAGCACAGTCTTTGAGTTCAGGGCGTCATGAGATTGGATTGAACATTACCAGTGAGGCAGGAGTATTGGGTAATGAAGATGAGCTTCGCAGTGCTTTCAGTAATCTCGTTAGCAACGCTGTACGCTATACCCCGCAAGGCGGCAATATTGCATTGCACTGGATTCGGGAAGGCGAAGCGGGCGTGTTCTTTGTGCAGGATAGTGGCATTGGTATCGAGCCATCACATATCCCGCGATTAACCGAACGATTTTATCGAGTTGATCGTGGACGTTCTCGCGAAACCGGTGGAACCGGGCTTGGATTGGCAATCGTCAAGCATATTCTTAGTCATCATCAGGCCAGTCTGGAAATTGCAAGCAAACCAGGTCACGGAAGTATTTTCAAGATCAGGTTTCCTGCTTCCCGAATGCTGCGGGACGGATATCAAAAAAACTGATCTGGCATGGTAGACTAAGCTGCGTCATATGTCGGGTTTTGGCCTGTGGCCGATTACATTTTTTGGGCTTCGCTGCCGACTGAAGTAAGTAATTGCGTAGTTGACTGGTTTCTCATATCCTTAATATCTTAATGGGTAATAGATTTTTGGTGATGAATGCTCCGAGAAGCCGTGATCGAATACCCGTTACTTTGGATGTGGATGAAAGTAAATAACTATAAATTACATTTGGGAGGGCAGAAAAAATGGCCGTTAAAGGGCAATTGCTGCAGGATCCATTTTTGAATATCCTGCGAAAAGAACGTATTCCGGTTTCTATCTATTTGGTTAATGGAATTAAATTACAGGGACAGATTGATTCATTCGATCAGTACGTGGTGCTATTGAGAAATTCAATTACGCAAATGGTCTATAAGCACGCAATTTCAACTGTGGTACCAGCCAAGGCAATATCGTTCCCGATTACGACTGATGACCAGACGGAGCAAGATGATACGTAATGCCGATGGGACGTTGATCAGGCATGATGCGGCTATTCTAGTTGATATTGGCTTTGATAGGATTGAGCGTAACAGTCTGGAGGAACTTGAATTACTTGCATCCAGTGACCGGATATCGGTGGTTGCTGTCATGGAGAGCAAACGAAAATATCCGGATCCGGCGACTTTTATCGGAAAAGGAAAAATAGAAGAAGTCTCCCAGATGCTGGTGCAAACGAATGCTGCAATGGTAATATTTAACCATGACTTATCGTCGGTGCAGCAGAGGAATCTGTCTAATGCCCTGTCATGTCGCATTATTGATCGCACCAGTCTGATTCTGGATATTTTTGCGCAACGTGCGCAAAGTTATGAAGGAAAATTGCAGGTTGAACTGGCGCAACTGGAGCATCTTTCAACTCGTTTGATTCGAGGCTGGACTCATCTTGAGCGTCAGAAAGGCGGGATTGGCTTGCGCGGACCAGGCGAAACACAACTTGAGACCGATCGTCGCTTGCTTGGGAAACGTGTAAAACTGCTAAAAGAGAAATTGGTTAAACTTAAGCGGCAACGAGAGATACAGCGACGCTCACGAAAACGCGCTGCTGTATTTTCAGTATCCATTGTCGGTTACACCAATGCAGGAAAATCAACCCTATTCAATCAGCTTGCCAATACCGAAATTTATGCTGCTGATCAGTTATTCGCAACGCTTGATACAACAACCCGAAAGTTATATCTGTCTGGTTCTGGCTCGATTGTAATCTCCGATACAGTCGGTTTTATTCAGTCTTTGCCGCATACTCTGGTAGCGGCCTTTCGCGCGACACTTGAAGAAACGATTCAGGCAGATCTATTGCTGCACGTGGTTGACGCATCCAGCATTGACCGGGACAAGCACATAGTAGAAGTCAATAAATTACTATGCGAAATTGGTGCCAATACCATACCGCAAATATTGGTATTGAACAATTTGTTCAAT
>JAVVEX010000063.1:0-11554 GCA_032251195.1 Nitrosomonas sp. | reverse complement strand
CCTCTGACGGTCTGGATGAGATCGTCTTTTTCGGTAGCTTCCAGTGCCTTGCGTAATCGGCGTATGTGTACATCAACCGTACGATCTTCAACAAAAACATGATCTCCCCAAACCCTGTCCAGCAACTGGGCGCGGGAATGAACACGTTCTGTGTGTGCCATCAAATAATGCAGCAGTCGAAATTCCGTCGGGCCGAGCAGAATTTCTCGTGGGTGCGCCGCTTCCAGCACATCTGAAATCGTTACCCTGTGCGTGGTTGGATCGAGCCGTAAGCCGCCGACATCGACCACCTCATCAGACACCTCTGGAATACGTCGGCGCAAAACCGCCTTGATGCGGGCATTCAATTCTCGCGGCGAAAAAGGTTTGGTCATGTAGTCATCTGCGCCCACTTCCAATCCGGCAATTTTGTCGGTTTCATCAACACGGGCGGTAAGCATGATGATTGGTATCGGTTTGGTACGCTGCCCACTCCGCAATAACCGCACAAAATCGATACCGCTCATATTGGGTAACATCCAATCCACCAACACAAGATCAGGCAGCACGTCGTTGACCATTGCAACGGCCTCTTCAGCCGTATCAGCGCATAACACGACGTAACCAGTATTTCTCAGATTATAGGAAATCAGCTCCTGAATCGCAGGTTCATCTTCAACAATCAGAATTGTTGCGGACATTTATTACCTCGCTTTTACATTAATCACATCGTTAACAGTATCGGAATCATATAAAAAAAATCTTACAAATTTATGACATGGCAACAATACTGTAATGATGCGAATACCGAAAATTCAATAGGCACCAGGTAAATCTGACATAACACCTGCTTCTGCTCCCGATTCCTTGTTTTCAGCAAGTGTTTGCATTGATTGCAGCATGAAAGAAAGTACTGGCCAGATATTTTCTACAATCTTTTCCTGAGCACGCTCATTGGGATGAATGCCATCAGCCAGGAAAAACTCGCGGTGCTCGCCAAAACCTTCCAGCATAAAGGGAACCAGTTGCAATTGGTGGTGCTGTGCCAGACGAGGGAAAATATCACGAAACTTTCGGGTATAACTTATGCCATAATTGGGCGGAAGTTGAATTCCAACCAGCATGGGTACTGTATTGTGCTGTTTACAGGAAAGCACGATTGCTTCCAGATTGTCGTAGATCGATTTGATCGACCGGCCTTGCAGCCCATCGTTGCCACCGAGCGCGATCACGACAATAGCTGGCTGATGCATGACAAGCGCCTGCTCGATACGCTTGCGCCCGCCCAGGGTAATTTCTCCGCTAATACTGATATTAATTACTTCGTGACCGGATGACTCGGTGTGCAAGCGTTGCCGGAGCAAATCCACCCAGCCGGAATCTGGCGGCAACCCGTAACCAGCGGATAAACTATCCCCCAAGACCATGACTCTGATTCCCGTGGCAGACCAGGCTGGATGGAAATATAAAATGGCGGATAACCACCCGACTATAAGTAAAAATTTTTTCATGGCAAAAAATATGTCAATCGAACAATCAATTCAAACAAACAATCAGCCTATCATACAAGCCCAAGATCTGACGAAAGAGATAGAAACCGGCGAAACTATATTGACAATCCTGAAAGATGTTAGTTTACAAGTAAGTGCCGGAGAATCCATTGCAGTGATCGGTGCTTCCGGCTCGGGTAAATCCACCTTGCTGGGCTTGCTGGCTGGACTGGACACCCCAACACGGGGAACCGTTTTTCTGGATGGACAGGACATATTCAAGCTCGATGAAGACGAACGGGCTGTGCTGCGAGGCAGATTGCTGGGTTTTATGTTTCAATCATTTCAGTTGCTGCCAGCACTGACAGCACTGGAAAATGTCATGTTGCCACTGGAATTATCCGGCGCAAGTCAGGCACGTGATGCCGCCATTAACTGGTTGACGCGGGTAGGGTTGGAAAAACGGGCAACGCACTATCCCAGACATCTATCCGGAGGAGAGCAACAACGTGTCGCCATCGCGCGCGCGTTTGTTACCCAACCTAAATTGTTATTCGCCGATGAACCAACCGGTAATCTGGATGCCGTCACAGGCTCACAGATCATTGATCTTATGTTTGAACTCAATCGCGAACAAGGCACCACTCTGGTATTGGTTACCCATGATGAAAGGCTTACCGAATGTTGCGCTCGAACCGTGAAACTGGCGGCAGGCAAAACTGTAAATCAATCCTGAAAGAGAGGACCGCATGAATCTGCTCCAACTTTCCATGAAAATGCTGCTGCGTGACTGGCGTGCCGGAGAATTACGCATCCTGGTGCTGGCCTTGATCATTGCCGTGAGCAGCGTAACAACAGTTGGTTTTTTTGCGGATCGAGTGCAGCGTGCGCTGGTACTCGAAAGCAGCCAATTATTGGGGGGAGATCTTCTGGTCAGCGCAAGCCACGCGCTACCTTCTGCATACGAGCAGCGGGCGAAGTATTTTCGCTTGCAAACAACCACGCTAACCCGTTTCCCCAGCATGGTCAGCTATGCTGACAATAATCTGTTATGCGCCATCAAAGCAGTCACGCCTGGGTATCCATTACGTGGAAAGCTGCAGCTGGCGGCGTCACCGGACGATGACAAACCTGCCCAGCCGCCCGCACGTGTCGCTCAGGGAATTCCTGCTCCTGGAACCGCCTGGATCGATGAAAAAGTGATGGCTGGACTGGATATCAAGCTTGGGGACAAACTTGAAATCGGGACGATTGAGTTGACCGTCACCGAACTGGTTGCGAATGAGCCCGATCATTCAGTGGGGTTCGTCAATATGAATCCACGTTTATTGATCAATGAGCAGGATCTTGCCGCCAGCCAGCTTATTCAGCCTGGAAGCCGCGTCAGTTATCAACTGTTGGTAGCAGGCGAAATCGCTGATGTAGCCACTTTTCGCGACTGGCTGGAACCGCAGCTTATGCCGGGAGAGCACGTGGAAGGCATCCAGGATGCACGCCCGGAAATTCGCTCGGCGCTGGATCGTGCCGGTAAATTTCTAGGATTGGCGGCATTGGCAAGCGTAGTTGTCGCCGCAGTGGCTGTCGCGCTGGCAACCCGCCGTTTTATTCAAAGGCATCTCGATGGTTGCGCTGTAATGCGCTGCCTGGGGGCGACCCAGTCGATCCTGCTGCGATTGTATCTCTATCATTTTCTGATGTTGGGCGCATTCGCCAGCCTGGCGGGTTGTGTGTTGGGGGTTGTTGCGCAGGAATTTCTATCCCGCTGGCTTGCCGAGCTCGTGGGAACGGTATTGCCGCTGCCAGGCAGTTTACCGGCTGCACAGGGTATGTTAACCGGGATGGTGTTGTTACTGGGCTTCTCCTTGCCACCGCTGCTGAATTTGCGACAAGTACCAGCTCTGCGTGTGATCCGGCGTGACATGGGCATGGCCAATCTGCATGGTTTTACCGGTTATGCCTTTGGGCTGGCGATGCTGTCCGCACTTTTCATCTGGAAAGCTGATAACCTCAAACTCGGTTTGCTGGTCATGCTGGGATTTTTACTGGCGGTCACGGTATTTATCGCGATCGGCTGGCTACTCATCCGGCTTATGTTACTGATGCGCACGCAAGGATCGGGCGCGTGGCACTATGGCCTTGCCAACATCAAGCGGCGCACGCTTGCCAGTTTGGTGCAGGCAGTCGCGCTCGGATTGGGGATGATGGCGCTCTTGACGCTGACTCTGATTCGCACAGATTTGCTGCAAAACTGGCAAACCCGCCTGCCACCCGATACACCCAACCGTTTCCTGATCAATATTCAACCAGAACAGCAGCCGGAGCTGGCAGCTTTTTTTGAACAGCACAATATTGCGCAATCAGACATGTTTCCGATGGTGCGTGGCCGCTTGACCATGATCAATGACGAGTTGGTGCGCCCGGATAGTTATAATGATGACCCGCACGCCAAGCAGTTCATCATGCGTGAGTTCAACCTGTCCTGGATGGAAAGCCTGCAACAGGATAATGAGATCATTGCCGGAGAATGGTGGCAATCGAGGGAAACCACCACCAACGAATTATCCATGGAAGATGAGTTTGCCAAAACCATTGGAGTGAAGCTTGGCGACCGCATGACGTTTCATATTGCAGGCCAGGATTTTACGGCGACGATCACGAGCTTGCGTAAAATAGACTGGGACACATTTCATGTCAACTTTTTTGCGGTTTTGCGCCCAGGTCTGCTTGACACGTATCCGGCCACTTATGTCACCAGTTTTTATCTGCCATCCACACAAACCGGTATCATGCAAAATCTGGTGCGTGCTTTCCCGAACATCCTGATTATTGATGTAGCCAGCATGATTGAACGCGTGCAGGCCATGATCGGTCAGGTTGCCCGCGCCGTTGAATTTGTATTTCTGTTTACCCTGCTGGCAGGATTTATCGTGCTATATGCAGCAATTGCCGCCACCCAGGATGAACGAAAATATGAAGCCGCCATCTTTCGGACACTCGGCGCCAGAAAACAACAACTTGCCCGCGCCTGGCTTGTGGAATTCGCCATTCTCGGGAGCCTGGCAGGCATGTTTGCCGCAGCAGGTTCCAGTGTGCTCGGTTATGTTATCAGCGAACGTGCGCTGCATTTACCTTATATTCCCAATCCATGGTTATGGCTAGCCGGCATTCTGATTGGCATCATCAGTGTAACTGTAGCCGGGTTGATCGGGACTCGCTCAACCTTGTCGCAACCACCATTGTTGACATTGCGCAAGTCAGGATGACCAAACGTGATTTATGGGGAGAAGACAAAAGCCTTGTCAGTCAGAGTTCCCCCTTGCGCCAGAACACCTTTTGCGCCAGCCCGAATCTGACAAGCCGGAATCAAAAAATACTGCATCCGCGAAATACCGTTTACCCTCCCGATATTACTTGAAACTACCATGACCACTGCCCTGTTCAAAACAGATATCTCCAGCTTAAAGCTGCTTCATTGCGGCAAGGTGCGCGATATCTATGACATCAATGATGATAACTTGCTGATTGTACAAACTGACCGTATTTCCGCATTCGATGTCGTATTGCCAACGCCTGTTCCGGAAAAAGGAGCAATCCTGACGAGGATTTCTCAATTCTGGTTTAATAAGCTGGCGCACATCATGCCGAATCATCTCACTGGTATTGCACCCGAGTCAGTTGTATCCGCCGATGAAAGCGCCCAGGTTGCAAACCGTGCGTTTGTTGTAAAAAAGTTGAAGCCACTCCCGGTTGAAGTGATTGTGCGTGGCTATCTTTCCGGTTCCGGTTGGAAGGATTATCAACGCACCGGTTCGATTTGTGGCGTTGCCTTGCCTGGCGGACTAAGAGAAGCCGATAGAATCCCCGGTGGGGCAATTTTTACACCCTCTACCAAGGCGGCATCCGGATTGCATGATGAAAATATTACACATGCCGAATGTGAACAGCTATTAGGTGTGGCGCTCACTGCGGAAGTTGGCAGATGCGCGATTTCACTTTATACGGAAGCAGCGGAGTATGCGCGTGCATGCGGCATCATCATCGCAGACACCAAATTTGAATTCGGCCTTGATAAGGCCAACCAGCTTTATCTGATTGATGAGGTGCTGACACCGGACTCATCTCGATTCTGGCCAACCGAAGGCTATCAACCCGGGAGCAACCCCCCAAGCTATGACAAACAATTTATTCGAGACTGGCTGGAACAGGTTAACTGGAACAAGCAGCCGCCAGCACCGTCTATTCCGGCCAATATACTGGAGAAAACCATTCTGAAATATCAACAAGCGTATCGGATACTGGCAAAGCAGTCTCTTTAGTACGCACATAAAGCACGTGCGCCATATGCTTCATTAACATTCCTCCTGCCCGCACCTCGGTCAACCTATTGCACTGAATCAAGCGGATGTGGTCGGTCAATCCCGAATCCCTGGGCATAATCCACACCGATTTCCGTCAATTTTGCCAATACCTCGGGAGTTTCAACCAACTCACCAATTGTTTTTATTTTTTGTGTATGCGAGAACCGATTGATATCTGAAACCTTTTTAAGGTCTTCTGCATTTCTAAGAATATTGCAGATCAGACTACCATTAATTTTGATGAAATCAGCTTTGATATTTTTTAATAGATGCAACGATTCCCGGTTGTAGTCGAAACCACACAGAGAAACCTGACATCCCAGGCTTTTGACATTCCTGGCAAAAATTGCACAGCCGGGCAGGTTAGCAGCAGCGTCTGCCGCCTCAATTTCAAAACATAACTTATGTGGTTCAATTTTGACGGTATTTAATCTTTCCTGAATAAACACTACAAACATTTTGTCTTCCAGAGTACTTTTCGCCACATTGATACAAAGTGAAACATTAACTTCAACCGCATGATTTTTAAGCCAGTCAATCGATTTGCCAACGACCCAGCGATCCAATCTGGGTAATAGATTATATTTTTCCACCATTGGCAGAAATGCTCCAGGTGGAATCATATTGGACTCCTCCTCAGCCATTCGAATCAGAATTTCATAATAGACCTCATGGGCATGATCTTTCTGCACTGGAATTATCTTTTGCGCATGAAGATGAAAAGCCTCCTGCTCAATGGCTCGAAGAATTCTCTCTGACGAACTCAGAGACGATTTTTTCTGCTGATGCGTACTTTGACTGATCGACGGATTCCGAATACTTTTTTTTTCCAGGTTGGCATTAGCGGCTGTTGCTGAAAAGGTGTCTCCAGTGGCGACAATCCGTTCTCCTTCCTTCAGAAGGCGCGGCGTGTAAAGTGCATAAAACCCGATCACCTCGCCATTGGTATCAAAATGAGGCACGAATTGCCCGGTAACCAGGCAAGTGGATCGGTTAGCCATCTGCTGGGTATGCTGATTCTGGAGCGTCTCTCCTGCAAGAAGACTGTCAAGAAAAGATTTAACGCCCAGGTAGAAAGATTCGCTGAGGCATTCGTGCAGGAATCTGCCATCTATTTGCTCTGGCCTCAATCCGAACCACTGCCGAAAAGCCCGATTGTGGTAGCAGCATTGCTGTTCTCGATTAAAATACGCAAGCATCACCGGAAAATTTTCATCGACAATTTGTAGTTTTGTCTTGTTTTCTGACGAAGTTTTTTCTGCCCATAGTCGGTATTTTATTTCATTGGCCAACCGCTCTCTTTGCGAGCCTAATTGCGCGAGATGCCTGGAAAAAACTTTCTCTGATCGAGCGATTTGCAGTATTGTCACACAAAGTGTTGCAATCAATATTACCCACAATACGGTTTCAACCTGCGGCTCAATGGTCACTCTCAGATGCTCCATCACAATCAACAATCCCGCCGCAACCATGGCAATAAATGCCGATAGAAAAGGTTTAACCGTACTTATTCTGGAAACGATATATGTACTCATATTAGCACCTGCCACTGAAAATTAAACTTATTCCAACCAACTGATTAATATAATTCTAATCGTATTTTTCCATTGGGCGACTAACTGCCCACAGCTTCCAGAGACTCCTCGGTGTCAAACGGAAAACTCTGGTTGCGTCTTCACCCAATACCGTTAACGTCAGCCTTGAAATTCGATTCTTCTTGAGCAAATCCAACAAAGGCGAAAACCAGTCGCATTCAAACCTTGCAAGCTCGTTGCGCCACGTGACAATATTTCTGTAACAGGCCGGTTTTTGCAGGCCGTCCAACAGGATCAATTGCCGCCGGCCATCACCTTGTACGCTGGACAGCCAGGCGTGCGCAGTATCCGGCAGAGATCGGCACTCCATACCATGAGCATCCGCCAACCCCTGTGCAAAAGCGTAATTTCCCCATATTTCAACAGGGAGCGCCGTCAGGTTTTTCGGCATGATCCCTCCGCCCCATATCCACAGACTATTGATAACCGGCTCTCCGTGCGTTTCTCGTCGCTGATTGAGTGGATGTTCATGCAGCAACATTTGAATTTCATTGATTCGCCTTATCCAATCGATACTGTCATCACCGATTGGCAGCTGATGATTAATATTTTTGCCTGCAACCTCACCCAAGAGCCTAGTCTGCATGGCTGGAGTTTCATGGCTATACACATACCAGCGATGCGACTGGAGTGGCAACAAAACCAATCCTTCCTTTATAAGCAGCTCGTTGATACTATCGGCGAAATCACTGGCTTCTTTAGGTGAAATATTCAACATTTGACTATCTACCAGAAGAATATGATTATTTTCGATCCGCAAATGAACCGGATCGGCACGTAACCAATAACCATCACGATTTCCACTGATATTTCGGTCGTCCAGTTGCGCCATGATAGGTGCAACCGGCCAATCCTGCTGCTTCTCTATCGCAAAGAATTGACACAGCCAGGCCTCCATCGAAGCTGGCGCACATTTGCTGTATCGACCTTTTGCCAGGATTTTCTCAAGGGCAGATAATTGCAGTTGGTGATAACTTTCTGGTTGCCCACGATCAGGCCAGAATAAAGCGGGAACCACCATATCAACATACATGAAACTATCTCCTGAAATGAACAACAAATTAAATTATTATCATTATAATTCAAGTTGTTGTATTGTTATTGCTAGTTTTTATCATTTATCCGGCACAGTTATTTGAACGATTGCTTGCCAATCTGTCGAATAGGTATATAATTACGAATCATTCTCATTATTAAGTAATATTTATCTTAAAATTTACTCATCAAAAATTTCTATTCATGTATATTTGTGTGTGCAAGGGAATAACCGATCGCGACATTCATGAGGCTGTCTTGAAGGGTGCCGTAAGAATGCGTGACATACGTATTGGCTTGGGCGTATCCGGGCAATGTGGCGCTTGTGCCTGTCATGCCAAGATAGTACTCGATAAAGTGCTGAAACAAGCCGAATCGACTGCTGCCACCTCTGAAGCGTAAGGTAAGATTCATAATTGTCGATTATTTTAAACTACGCAAGGAATAGACATGAAAGGCAATACTGACATTATTCGCTGGCTGAATTCTCAGCTAAAACACGAGTTAACTGCTGTTAATCAATATTTTCTGCATGCGCGCATGTATAAAAACTGGGGACTCGGCAAGCTCGCTGATCATGAATATCACGAGTCAATCGATGAAATGAAGCATGCTGATCAATTGATCGAACGTATCCTGTTGTTGGAGGGACTGCCTAATCTGCAGGAACTTGGCAAGTTATTGATTGGGGAATCCGCACAGGAATGCGTCACCTGCGATCTTGATCTGGAGTATGTCTCGCGCGAAACATTGATCAAGGCTGTTGCAGCTTGTGAGTCAGCACAGGATTTTGTATCGCGTGAAATATTTGAGCGTATCCTGGAGGACACGGAAAATCATATCGATTGGCTGGAAACACAAAGGGATATGGTTGAAAAGGTAGGAATCCAGAACTGGCTACAAAGCCAGATTTAATCGGCCTGAGCAATCATTATTCAATCTTTTCCAGAAAAGCAAACACGGCAGACCGCCACTGTGCCGGGTGCCGCCCATATAAAGACTCGTGACCGGTCTCCGAAAAAATTACAATGCTCTTTTGCCGCACTGGCACAGCATCAAACACCTTCATCGTCATCGGCAATCTTGCTTTGTTATCCTGCTCTCCATGTAGAAACAAGATTGGGTACGTAATAGATTGTGCATAGTCGACCGGATTATGTGCAAACGCATTAAAGCCAGCTTGTATCCCACCCCAAAATACCAGTAAAAATGCACTTGGGAAATAGGGAACCCCCAGATTATCAAAACGATTGATAACGGTATTGAACAGGCTGTCAAAAACACTTTCTGCAATCAGCGCATCTGGTTTAATGCCCAGCTGGCTCACTGCCCTAAAGATTGCGGCTGCGCCCATCGATTGGCCATAAAGAATAATCTTGTTATATGAGTAATGCTCGCGTGCATAGCGAACACTCGCAGCAACATCTTCTGCTTCCACATAACCAATTGTTGTATAGGCGGCCGAAGATTTACCGGATCCCCGAAAATCGACCAGTAAAACAGCATAATTTGCAGCAAGCAATGCCTTGGCTTCATTGATCAATGAAGATTTTTCCATTGCATAACCATGAAACAGAATGACCAATTTATCTGATCTACCGGCACAATACCACGCGCCCAAGGTCAATCGATTATCCACGGGAATCACCTGATCACGGCAGTCCGCATGCACGCTGACTGGGAAAACCGATGATTGCGGTCTCGCAATGGTCAATCCTTGTGCCAGCAGCGCTAATTTGCCACCAATGGAAGTCGTATCGGGTTTTTCCGAAATCGTGTCTGATGCCAAAAAATGCAGAAAAGCATAGGCATGCTGATAAGCCAGCATATTCAGCAGGATCAACCCACCTACCATGACACCAAGCGAGGCCATGATTATGCCTCTTTTATACTGTTTCAGCCTCGAAATCACTTTTTATTACGCTTCCGCAACAGAGCAATATCCACCTGTAATCAATTATCAGTGCAAGACTGTATCCACAAGATATAATGAATATCTCTAAAAGCCCGGATTTTGTCATAAAATTTTGCTATTCACAAAAAACATTTCCCAACATTATACCGAATCAGTATTTTTTGCTCACGTCTCGCTTTCTTTATGTCCTTGAAGTTCAAAGCGCGATGATATCGCGCCACTATTCATTTATATACCATTTAATTCTTAACGCCGCTAATGACTTCCCAGTGCCCAGAATGCGGTAGTGAACGCGTACACCCGTCACGAATCAGACCAGGTGAACGTACCGCAGCCAATCTTTTTAAACGACCTTACCGATGCCGTGATTGCAAGGCTCGCTTCTGGAGCCGCAATCCCGACGCCTATATGATCTCCTTGGCAGGTGGTGGATTTACATTTCTCATAGGCTCAATCATCTGGATTGCCATTTTCTCCGAAGATCCTGTTCCAAAAAAGCAGCCACCGGATTCGCAACTGGCTGCCACGCCAGAAACACCCTCTTCGAACCCGATACTGTCTTCAGCCATTGCGCGCGGCGAGGAAATTGACGCACAAACACTTACAGACGAGAACGCCTCGTTACCAGACGCCAGTAATCCGGTGTATTACACCACCAGTCTGTTTTTGGAAAAAGCAATTAAAGGCAGCGCTGATGCGCAGTATCAACTTGGACTGCTTTATCTGACGGGCAGAGGTACATTACAAGATTTTTCGGAAGCCTCAAAATGGCTTATTTTGGCTGCAGAACAGAATCACCCCCTTGCTCAATATGAGCTGGGTCTGCTCTATCAGGTTGGCCAAGGCGTAGGTCTGGATGTGGGAAAAAGCTATATATGGTTTAACATTGCCGCAGCCGCCGGAGTTGAAAAAGCCATCATTGCTCGCGACAAGGCTATGCGTGCATTAAGCACCTCCCAGCTGAAAGCGGCACAAAAGGAAGCGCGTGACTGGCTGGACAACAAGCTAAAATCCAGCCAGAAGACTATCAAAAAATAGCCTCGTACATATCAGGTATCTCTAAAAATCCATATTTCGTTACAAAACATCACCATTCACAAAAAACATGGCTATGTCACAATTAATTGTTGAAATTGCCTTGTTTTCCCAAGAGCTGATAAAAAACAGAAAGTTGGTGTGATA
>JAVVEX010000062.1:0-11636 GCA_032251195.1 Nitrosomonas sp. | reverse complement strand
TTCATGGTGCGCCCCTCTTTTTACATACCGATACACATTGGACGCTCAATTCAACAATTAATTGCGACATAGCCTTAATAAAGTTGCACTTCAAAATTGAATCCGCCGAAAACAAACGCCTTTTCCCATAAGAACCGAATGTACCGGGAAAGGATTTGGTTGTCAAACTGACCGGAAAGTCATCCAAAATTCGCAAAATTTGTGTTCGATCAGCAGCAAAAAGTGTTCGTTTTGCGTAACCGCCCGGCGCTCCCACCTATCTTTCCTGGTGTTTAAGTGATTGAATGAACCCTGGCGTTAACGGTAGCAATTCATCGATACGGTTATTGGGCTACTATCGCCTGGATTTGATGAACTACCAATGACCGCTTGGGAGCCAAGAAATAATAAGCCGGATAACGATGGGCGCGCACTTCAAGCTTCAGACTTTTGCTTGCGGATAAGGGTGCAGCATATTGAGTGCGGTGCTTTGCCCGGCAGTCTGCACGATACGCACATGCTCGCGGGTAAATTCTCGTGCGTGACGCAATCCGCATGAGTGCGCGATCATGTCCATTTCGTGATTTACATTTACAACATAATTGGCGACACGCAGGTATTTCTCCTCCACGACCAGTCCTCGTTGCAGGCGCGGATTATGCGTGGTCACACCGGTTGGACAGGTATTCAAATGACAGCGCATCGCCTGGATGCAACCCAACGCGAACATGAAGCCACGCGCTGAATTGATGAAATCCGCACCGGCACACAGTGCCCAGGCACCTTGTGCGGAAGTGACCAGCTTACCGGCAGCAACAACGCGAATACGCTGTTTCAAACCGGATTCGATCAATGAATCCACTACCCTTGGCAATGCTTCGGCAATGGGCAGGCTGGCATGATCCATCAAGGTTTGGGGTGCCGCGCCTGTTCCACCCTCACCGCCGTCAATCGTCAGAAAATCTGGTGCATATTCCAGTCCGCGCCGAAGGATCGAATCACACAATTCATTGATGAATCTCCAACCTCCAATCGCAGTTTTTACGCCAACGGGTCGCCCGGTCAACTCGCGAATGAAACTGATCTGATCGAGCAACTCGTCGATGTTGCCGATATCATGGTGACGATTCGGACTGATGGAGGCTTGATGAACGGAGATCCCCCTGATCGCTGCTATTCCTGGGCTGACTTTTGAAGCCGGCAACACCCCCCCTTTACCTGGTTTGGCGCCTTGTGACAGCTTGATTTCGAATGCTTTGACCTGGCTGGCAATTTCCCTGGCGCGAGCAATCGAGAAGTTACCCTGCGCATCGCGGATGCCATATTTTGCGGTTCCGATCTGCATGATACGGTCACACTCCCCTTCCAGATGATAGGGAGAAAGACCGCCTTCGCCGGTATTCAGCCAGCATCCAGCTTTAGCGGCGCCAAGCGATAACGCGCGCACGGCCGGTGCTGAAATCGCGCCGTAGCTCATGCCACTGATATTGAATATGGATTCCGCATGGAAAGGATGTGTGCAATAACCGTCTCCGATACATAATTTTGGTGCGGGCAGTTGATCTTCTTCCAGAATGGGAAAAGCGGCATTGACGAAAATAAACGCTCCCGGCTCACGTAAATCATAAGTGGAGCCAAAACCGACAATACCCCCTTTGTTTTTTGCGTTTTTATAGATCCATGCCCGGGTTGCGCGATTGAACGGCATTTCATCGCGGTCACTGGCAAAAAAATACTGGCGGAAATATTTCCCCTGAATCTCGAAGAAGTAACGCAATCGGCCAATAATGGGATAATTACGCAGAATGGCGTGTTCTTTTTGGGTAACATCGCGAATGAAGAAGGTAACGATTGCACCAACGACGATCAGCCCGAGGATGGTGCCGATACTGAAGATAATCAGATTAAACAGGCTGGTAGGCATAGGGCCGAGTCTTTTTGAACAATAAATGGATGGATATGCAGTATGTTGAATAATGAATCCATTATCAACCAGGTTCGCCAGGCATTGGCAGAAGATATTGGTGCTGGTGATTTGACGGCTGCGCTGGTGCCGGATGACGCTTGTCTGGGCGCCAGCGTGGTAACGCGCGAATCAATTGTCGTCTGTGGCGCGGCCTGGTTTGAGGCCTGTTTTCGGCAGCTTTGTCCTTCCGTCAGAATTGACTGGCATATTGCCGATGGTCAGCCCGCATCAGTTGGACAGGTTTTATGTGGCGTGCGCGGCGCGGCGCGGCCTTTGCTGACAGCGGAACGAACCGCACTTAATTTTCTGCAGACTCTTTCTGCGGTAGCCACTCGAACCAGGCAATTCGTGGCGGCCATCCAAGGCACAGCGGCCTCTATTGTAGATACCCGCAAAACCATTCCAGGATTACGTGTCGCCCAGAAATACGCCGTGCGTTGCGGGGGTGGAATGAATCACCGTGTCGGACTTTTCGACGGCATTCTGATCAAGGAAAATCATATCATCACCGCCGGCGGCATAGAAAACATTCTGCGCAAAGCTGTGGAAATCGCACCTGCCAGTATTCTGGTGCAAATCGAGGTGGAAACGCTCGACGAGCTGCAACAGGCGTTGCGGGCAGGCGCAGGCATGGTGCTGCTTGATAACTTCAGCGCGGCTGACCTGTGCGAGGCTGTCAAGCTCAATCAACAGTCTGCTGGTCAGCCAGCCGTGCTGGAGGCTTCAGGGAACATCACGCTCGACAACGTGCGCCTGGTGGCAGAAACCGGCGTAGATCGAATTTCGGTCGGCAGCTTAACCAAACACATACAGGCAGTTGATCTATCGATGCGCTTTGAATAAGCGTTTCCATGAATTTCGTATCGTAATGGGTTTTCCCGTAGGCTATCGCGTCATTTGATGCAGAATACGAAGCTCATCGATCATCTGGCGTTCATCACCTTTCCAGATGCCATGGTTTCCCAGATAGATATCGGCGAGCGCGCTACGTCCCATGACGCGCCGGATAAAATTGACGATTGTGTCTGTTACGCCATTTGGATTGTCCGTAGCTGGAAAATGCCCCGATCTTGGAATGTAGGTAATCTGCACATCATCTGTTCCCAGTACATTGGCAAATCGCTGTGTCTGCGCAGCGGGCATCATGTTGTCGTATTCGCCCCACATGATCAGCGTCGGCACGGTGATGTCCTGATAACGCACACCGTTTGGATTGTGCTGGGGGTGATGAGGCAGCAGCAACGCGGGGCTGAGAACAGCTGCCCGGTCAGCCAACACCCGCATGTTATGCAGTTTCAACCGCATGGTCGTCGATTTTGCGATATCCGTGATACCGTCACCGTGACTATTTCGCTCATAATCCACATCGACGTAAGGAAAAGTCAGGTAACGAAGATTGTATTGATTATATTTGGCAGGGTCGTGCACCATGGTTTTTAATATCTGCACCAATGTTTGATCAAAGGCTGAAAACAACATGGCAAACTGAGCATCACCTTCAGGTGTGTTCGGTATCTCCGATGCCCGTCCAATTGCCTGAATCTCATTGACTGGATAACCATCGAAGGCGATTGGATCGAGCTGTATCAAAGCGTTAAGGCGATCATTGTATTTCGCCGCATAATGTGACGCAATCCCGCTGCCCCAGTCATCGGCAATGAATACAAACTTGCGGCCAGGGTATTCATGCTGCATCAATTGCTCGATGTAATCTGTATCGTTGATCCAATGCCATTTGTCGTTAGGATCGGCGTTATGCCTGCGGCCATACAGACGTGGTTTGGAGCTTTCACCCATGCCGAGCATATCAATGGAAATCGTCTCACAGAAACGCGACACTTGTCCTTGTACTTCTTCCCATTGAAAACGATTAGTCGGAACACCATGCAAAAACAGAACAAGCGGACCTTTGTCGCCCATTTTTGTCCAGGCGATTTCAAAATGATTCGTCCATTCTGTTTCGGCGCTATGTGGCCCGCCAATCTGCAACAAACCTTCAGTTTGTGCCTGATAGCGGAAGTTTCCGTACACAGGTGCGCCTTGCTGCCGATAAATCGTCAAATCGGGTGCATTGCCAGCGGCCCGCACGGGTGGGAAGCTTAGCGCACGATAAAAATTATAAGTTTCCAAATCTTTCTGCATTCACGTTCTCCTTTTTTAAGTTTTTTTCAATGGTTAATGTTGTTTTTTCATGCGGCTATAGAGCTTTGTTTTACCGGGAACGGTATTGCCAGCATGATCTGCGCCATGTGATGATGCCACACATTCCCGTCGGCGTACCTGGTAATCAGCCATGCCAGATTTGCTGTTTGCTTTATGAAAACTGCGTTCGATAAACGGTGACTGCACCTCAATCTGTTTGACTCTGCTTTAGGGTCTGTTGACGTTTCAGAAATAGATATTTAAAAACAATCGCTTACAATTGTGAGAATAAATCGTAACCCACTGATACCGCAAGTGTTTTTATCAAACGTCAACAGACCCTAGGCATTTACTCGCGACCGGATTTGTGTATAAAAAAGCCCTGTTCTCGACAGAGCAGGGCTTTTTTAAAAAACTGGAAATAAATGCTACAGGTTGAAAACAATCATGTCAGTCGTAATCGAATTTACATTGACACCAACAAAATCAATGCTTGCAACGCCGTCAAGAAATTCTACGGTGAAGCCGGTATTGCCCCTGTCGTCAATGCCTGTAATGAGATCAAATAGCGCCTGCGCCGAATTGATTCCGAGAATTTCCGAATCGAAGAACAAACGATCCTCACCTAAGGTGAAGTCGGATATTCTGAATTGACCTGCGCCATAAAAACCGAATGTATCGTTGCCCGTGCCACCGTTAAGCTGATCACGATCATTCGATGAGCCGCCCGCGCGCAGGATGTCGTTGCCGTCCCCGCCAAACAGTCTTTCGGTTCCTGCCTGTCCGTCGAGATCATCGTCGCCGTCGCCGCCTCTGAGAACGCCATTACCATCTCCGCTGCGGATAATGTCGTTACCAGCGCCGCCTTCGATTTCATCATGGCCGGAACCGCCGTCAATAATATTATCCAGTTCGTCGCCGATAATGAGTAAATCATTATCGGTAAATCCGGCAGATCCCAGTCCTTCAAAAGGAATACCATCGATAAACTTGATGGCTCCGGAGCCCAGATTCGGGCGGGGTGATGTGCTGACTGCCATAATTATGCCTCCTTATTCATTAAATTAAAGACCACTCTCATTTGATTAATGCTAATATTAATGAGAATTATTATTATATTGATTAATGGTTTAAATGCAACCAAAACTGCTGGTCGCTGCAATGATCGGTATGGGATTGATTGTTTGAAGGAGGCGAAAAAAATGAGTGACGGATATGGCAGGTGATTTGACTGGCCTGCTGTTGGAAGCAAAGCGATTAATCGCTGCAGGAGCACTGAACGACGCCGATGTGATTCTGGCGCCTTTGATAAAAGAACAGCCATTATCACAGGATGTGGCAAGGCTATGGTGTGCATTGGCAATGCGGACAAACCGTGCTGCCGAAGCGCTGTCGTGTGCGACAAAAGTCTATGCGCATGTTCAGGGTGATTTTTATAAGGCGCATTGGGCGCATGTGCTTGGCAGCGCCAATTTTATATTGCTCAATTTGCCATCCGCGCAACACCATTTCGAACGTTCATTGAATCATTTAATGGCGCTGGCCAAAAGCGGCAAGGTTCCGCCTCAAAAGAAAGTTACCGAAGCCCGGCCATCCGGCGATAATGCTTTTGCGTCCGGAAAGGCGGAAGCATTGTTATGGACAACCTGCGCACAACTGGCTGACCAGGGTATTCCGGCATTTCCGTATGCCGGAACGTTACTGGGCCTGGTCAGAAATAATCGCCTGCTGGAATCCGATAAGGATATTGATATCGCGGTGTGGATGGAATCCTGGGATGCATGCTGCACAGCGCTGGAGCAAGCGGGATGGGTACGTTCATCGATGCGAATAGATTACGCTAATTACCGCGACTATATTCATCCTGAGCTGGGTATTACGCTCGATGTCTGTGGCTTGCAGAAAAATTCCGATCAACAGATCAGCGGCGGCTTTGCTTTGCCCGGTTATTCGTCAGAGTATCAACGGATATCGGTGTTTCCGCCATTTGATCTGGTGCAGCGTGCAACAAATTATGGCAAGGTCTGGTTTCCACGGCAGCCGGAAATCATTCTGACTGCTTTTTATGGTGACTGGCGCACACCGAATCCCTATTGGGATACCGTTGTCTCTGCGCTGAATTTAAAGAATTTCTCATTACTGGTGAGGTGTTATGCCTATCACAGGTTGGCGCAAAACTGGTTAACGGGCGATCTGGGCAAGGCATGGAGCTACGCGCATCAAATTACCTTAAAAGAGCCCGATGACACGTTGGTGCTGCGCAGCAGGCAATGGCTGGAACGTGCGCTCAACCGCTTAAACCGGGAGATCCCCGCCTGGCCAAAACGTCAACGTCAACGGCGCGTGTATACCCGCATGGTGGCCGATTTGTTTCACGAAGGCCATATCAATTTTCTACGTGCGGCGCAAGCCCTGGGTACGCACTTGACAGTGTGCGTGGTCTCCGACGAACGCGTGGCGCAAAATAAAGGCAAACTGCCGGTGATGAAGCAGGCGGAACGCGCGGCGATTGTTGGCGCCTGCAAGTATGTCGATGCTGTGCTGACGGAAACGCCAGCCAGCGTAACCCCGGAATACATGCGCCAACATGGCTTCAATATTTATACGTTTGCCTGTGCATCGGAACATGAGCGCCGGGATAAGCTTGAATTATGCGCATCGTTACCGGCAGGAATGATACAGGAACTGCCTTATACGCGAGGTATCTCCACGTCCGATATTGTATTGCGGGTGATAGACGGTGCCGGGAGCAGAAAAGTGAAATCGGAGAAAATATAAGCGAGCAGATTCAACTTTGAAGTGCAACTGGATATTCTGGCGGGTGCTATTTTGGTTGGCTAACCAGCAGTATTTTCTGAAATACTTTGGAGCGTCGCTGATAATTATAAAGATGCTGTCTGGGGTGTGGAAGCTGATCAAGTGTGGCGGGACAAAAGCCACGTTCTATAAACCAGTGAGTTGTGCGAGTGGTTAATACGAATAACCGGTTGAATCCCTGTTGTTTGGCATGTTGTTCAAGGTGATCAATTAACGTGCGGCCGATACCGGCTTTGCGGTGATCCGGGTGTACGGCCAGACAGGCGAGTTCGCAGGCAGATTCTTCGCGAAAGGGATAGAGCGCGGCGCAGGCAATAATCATGTGGTCATGTTCCAGTACCATGAAGTAGCCGATTTCCATCTCCAGTAATTCACGGCTGCGTCGTACCAGAATACCGCTGTTTTCCAACGGCTCGATCAGTTGCAGAATAGCGCCGATATCTTCAATTTTTGCTTGACGGATAATCTGCAGTGAATCGCGCGTAATCATGCTGCCTACGCCTTCGTGGCTGAACAATTCAAGGAGCAGGGCGCCATCGATATGATGGCTGATGAGGTGCGCGCGCGCGACACCGTGTTCGCAGGCTTTTAGCGCCCACGGGAGATAGAGCAGGGTGTCTTCATCAGGATAGCGTGATTTTGCTGCGCGGTTCAGCCAGGTCTTGCCCTGTTTGACGGTTAGTTCCCGTAACAGGCGTTCGTCAGTATCTGCTATCTGGCATATACCTGGTTTGTTCATCAAAAAAAGAAGTTTGTCTGCTTGCAAGGCAATGGCGACTTCAGCCGCAACATTTTCCAACGTCAGATTGAAAATCTCACCAGTCGGTGAATAACCAAGCGATGAGAGCAGTACCACGTTATCTTGCGCTAACTGGTCATGGATTGCGCTGGCATTGATGCGACGAACCTCGCCGGTATATTGCAAATCGATTCCGTCAACAACGCCAATGGGACGCGCAGTGACAAAATTACCGCTGATTACCTTGATGGCGGCATTGGCCATTGGTGAATTTGGCAGACCCATGGACAACCGCGCCTCGATTTCGCCGCGAACGCGGCCAACCGCTTCCTTGACGCATTGAAGTGTCGCTGCATCGGTGACGCGCATACCCTGCACATAGGTAATTTCATGCGCGTCAGTCTGCAAACGCGATTCAATTTGCGCGCGTGCGCCATGCACCAGCACCAGACGAATTCCAAGGCTGGCGAGCAGATTGAAATCATGTACCAACGACACGAATTTTTCATCCATCACAACTTCGCCTCCAAAGGCGATCACAAAGATTTTGTTCTGGAAAAGCTGAATGTAAGGTGTGACAGCACGAAACCAGGTGATGAATTCAGTATCTGCTTGCATGTAAATTGCCATGAAAAATTGTCAATAATCACCCCAACGCGATTGAATGGCAGCGATGGCAGCCAATGCCGCCGTTTCTGTCCGCAGAATTCTTTTTCCGAGCTGAATGGCGAGAAATCCGGCAAGGCGTACAGCTTCATTTTCTTCGGTGGTAAATCCGCCTTCCGGGCCGATTAAAAGGGTTGTGTCTTCGTCACGTCCCGGAACAGGCAATTGCGCCAGGCGTAAGCTGGCGTTAGGAGACAAAACCAAATTACGTTTGTGTGGCGACGCCAATTCCTTTCGTTTCTGTTCCAGCCATCCAGTCAGTGTCAACAAGGGTAATAATCGCGGAATTTTATTTCGCCCGCATTGTTCGCAGGCTGAAATAATAATGCGTTGCCAGTGTCGCTGGCGCTTTTCCGCACGCTCGCCGCTTAAACGCACAATGCTGCGCTGGGTTAATAGCGGTTGAATATGCGCGACGCCCTGCTCAACAGCTTTCTGGATGATCCAGTCCATTTTTTCGCTGGCGCATACCGCTTGCGCCAGTTGGACCGACAAGGGTGATTCGCGCTCAATATCGTGAAAATAACAGATCTGCACCTGGCATTGTGATTTTCCTGTTTGCGTGAGGTTTCCCGAAAATTCACCACCCGAGCCATTGAACAGCGTAATCTGATCACCGCTTTTCAAGCGCAATACCTGGGCAGCATGATGACTGTTGTCATGATCGAGCACAACCGTTGCGCCGATCGATATGGGTTCCTGATGATAAAAGCGCGCTAACATGTGCAGCAAACAGCAGTAATCGCGGTAGCCATGACCGCAGTGGCTAAAAAGACTGGTAACATTTTCATGTTAGCATTATATATCTGATGTACGCGCTTTCCGGCTTTCCGGCTTTCCGGCTCTCCGGTTACCGGTCTTGGTTTGGCATACATTGAGCATGGCGGGTTATAATTATCAGCGTTTAACGAAAAAGGAGTAATGGACACATGGCAAGCTTGGAAACGCCAGTTTGTGATTTTGGCTGGAAAGCAGTTGACTTTGACCTTCCCGGTGTTGATGGCAGGCGCTATGATCTGACCTCGGCACGGGGGGCGAATGGGTTGCTGGTGATGTTCATCTGCAATCATTGTCCTTATGTTAAAGCCATTCGTGACCGAATTATTCGGGATGTCCGGGAACTGGCGGGGTACGGTATTGGTAGTATCGCCATCATGTCAAATGATCCGGCAGACTATTCGGAAGATTCATTTGACAACATGGTCAGGATTTCCAGGGAATACGCTTATCCCTTTCCTTACGTTCAGGACGAGACACAAGCCGTTGCCAAGGCATACGGCGCCGTATGCACGCCAGATTTTTTTGGCTTCAATAACCAGATGGAGCTGCAATATCGTGGCCGCCTGGATGCTTCCCGCAAAGAAGCTGGGCCTGCCGATTTGCGCCGCGACTTGTTTGAGGCAATGAAACAGATAGCTGAAACTGGCCAAGGACCGCAGGATCAGATACCCAGTATTGGCTGCTCTATTAAGTGGCGGATCGATTGAGCTTGCTGGCGCAAGTAATTGCCACCGTAAAACTGGTGGCACATGAGGAAATCATGCCGCGCTATTTACGTGTGGAGCGTATCTATAAAAAGGATGGCAGTTTCTATACTGAAGCGGATACAGCCGCACAGAACCGTCTGGCGGAAAAGCTCCATGCTATCTACCCCGCTGCAATAGTGGGGGAAGAGATGACGGATGCCGAGCAACTCGAACAATGGACAAATGGACAGGCAGGGTTGTGGTGTATTGATCCGATCGATGGCACTTCCAATTTCATGAACGGTCTGCCGTATTTTGCGGTGTCCGTTGCACTCATGCAGGATGGCAGAAGCGTGCTCGGCGTTATTTACAATCCGGCAACGGATGAGTGCTTTTATGCCGAACAAGGCAAAGGGGCGTTTCTTAATGGCCAGGCATTGCCGTTATCCAGACGTAAGGTGTCGCTGCATCGTGCGATTGCCAATGTTGACCTCAAGCGATTGCAGCGCCAGTTGGCCGGCGCGATTGTTGCTGCTCCACCGTATGCTTCGCAACGTAACTATGGCGCGTGTACGCTGGAGTGGTGCTATACCGCTGCCGGCTATTTCGATTTATACCTGCATGGTGGCCAGAAACCCTGGGATTATGCCGCTGGTTGCCTGATCATGGAAGAAGCCGACGGACATCGGTGCACACTGGAAAATGATGACTATTGGTCCGAAGCACCCTGGCGCCGTTCCGTCATTGCAGCACTGGATGAGACACTTTTTGTGCAATGGCGTGATTGGGTAAGATCACACGCCATTTAAAATCAGCCCAGTTATAGCCGTTAGCCAGTGTAACTGTATGTAATAAAATAAAATTCAGCTAAATATCGGGCACTGTTCTTGCTGGTTAATCCGATGTTCGGGCGAGTTTTTCAGTTAAGTTCGATGCCTGTTTTTTTTTATTTTTTTGTGCCCTTGTTTTTGTATCATCGTCTTCCCGCCATGATCGCTACAATCTGTTTTCCTGCGTAATAACACGTCTTATCATGGTTTCCTGAATGCAAAACGAGCCTTCAGGAAACTTCCAAAAACCACGATCACTCTGTTTGGAAAAGTGTTACTTCTGTTTGCAAGAGCGGCGTTGGTACCGAGAGAGCATTGACCGGGTTCGTAACGCACGCGCAATGCCACTTCGTTGTAACCGTCCAGCGCTCCCATCTACGCAATCACAATTTTCCGCATTATTCTCCTCTGCATTACATTACTGGAGGCTAACGAGTAAGGTTAGATCGTGATCGCGAAGCGAGCCACAATCTGAACCGTTTGTTGGACAAGCCCGGTGGGGCTGCCATGAACTTGCTGGTTATGGAAATATCTCTCTGATCGGTGCTGCGCCTTGGGTTCTGTTCTGCGTCATACCCCAACTTTCACTGCTAAAAGTTGCCATTGCAGCAACCTGTTCCGCTCAACCTGCCATTTTTGATGCGTTTTTACCTGATTTCACCGTTTTGCAGGGCGAGTGCGCCCCTGCCTGCCGAGTCCGGCAGGTTGGCGGTGTGCGTTGCGTTACATGGCCATCTCCCTGTTTGACGCAAGAATCCGTAATCGGTGAGTGAATGTTTTGATGCGGGTACGGACAATCTTCATCCCCCCACCACAACATTTACAGCGACTCGCCGGGCGGGGTTACGGTGGGGGGAGCACGACACGTTTGATCAGTTGCACCAGTGGGATCAGTTTGCTGTTGGGATGCAGAAAGCCGAAGTTGCGGGCGCGGCGGTAACCTTTGGGCAGAATGCAGGGCAATCGCGCTTAAAAGTACTTGAAAATAGAATTTAGATAAGGTAATAATGTTATTATTTTGATTTTAAATG
>JAVVEX010000061.1:0-11943 GCA_032251195.1 Nitrosomonas sp. | reverse complement strand
CCTCTCATGATTCAACTCCCTATATCGTTGATCTAAAAGCATTTGGCAGAAATTGCTGAAAATAGTTCAGAGGCATAAAGATAAATTGGTCAGCTATAGTTCCGGCACATCCCTTCTGGGCGCGCCAATATAAAGTTGGCGGGGTCTGCCGATTTTCTGTTCCGGATCAGAGATCATTTCATTCCATTGCGCAACCCAGCCAACAGTGCGCGCCATGGCAAAAATAGAAGTAAACATCGAAGTTGGTATCCCCAGTGCGCGCTGCACAATTCCGGAATAAAAATCAATATTGGGATACAGCTTCCTGGAAATAAAGTAATCGTCCTCAAGCGCAATTTTTTCCAGCTCCAGCGCCAGTTTGAATAAACGGTCGTTGTGCAGTCCCAGCTCGTCCAGAACTTCGTGACAGGTTTCCCGCATCAGGTTGGCGCGAGGATCAAAGTTTTTATACACCCGATGACCAAAGCCCATTAGCCGGAAAGGATCATTTTTGTCTTTAGCACGGCTGATATATTCGTTAATGCGTGAGATATCACCGATTTCTTCCAGCATATTGAGGCAGGCCTCGTTTGCGCCACCATGTGCAGGCCCCCACAGGCAGGCAATCCCTGCCGATATACAGGCAAAGGGATTGGCACCGCTGGATCCGGCGAGTCGCACGGTTGAAGTAGATGCATTCTGCTCATGATCTGCGTGCAGAATGAGAATACGGTCCATCGCCCGCGAGATCACCGGATTGGGTATATATTTCTCAGCGGGAATGGCGAACATCATGTGTATGAAATTCTCCGTATAGTTCAGATCATTGCGCGGATAGACAAACGGCTGCCCAACATTGTATTTGTAAGCCATTGCTGTAATAGTCGGCAGTTTGGCAATCAGCCGGAAAGCAGATTCCTCGCGGTGAGAGGCTTCCGAAATATCCATGGCTTCATGGTAAAAGGCAGACAAGGCGCCGACAACGCCTACCATGACGGCCATCGGATGCGCATCCCGCCGGAATCCACCAAAAAACTTAACCAGCTGTTCATGCAGCATGGTATGGCTTTTGACCGTTGTGACAAACCGGGTTTTCTGGCTTTTATCCGGCAATTCCCCATTGAGCAGAAGATGGCAGACATCCATGAAGTCACAGCGGGTTGCCAGTTGTTCGATTGGATAGCCGCGATAAAGCAGTATCCCCTTGTCTCCATCGATAAAGGTTATCTCGGATTTACTGCTGGCGGTGGAAACAAATCCAGGGTCATAGGTGAACAGCCCACTTTGCGGATACAGGGCCCGAATATCAATGACATCCGGCCCCTCGTTACCTGACAGGATAGGCAGTTCAATCGGTTCCTTGCCTTCACCCAATGACAAGATGGCTGTGTTTTGTTTGGTCATGACACTTTCTCCGTTTATCTTCAAAATTCAGCCCGGAGACGGGAAATCGGGCTTTTTCGATTGGCAAACAATGTTGATTCAGGCGAGTCCTTCAACCGGAAAATTGTTCATGCTGATTCCAATGCAACATCAAGCTGTGCTGCACTTGTTTTCTACTGCCGTTTTGGGGTCAACTTTCTTGCAAAAGTTTCAACACGGATGACGGTGCCGTATCAGGCGCATTGTTATCAGCTGCAATCATAGCCCATAGATCATGATCTGGAAGTGACAATAGCGTTTCAAATTCACGGTATTGACTCTCGCTCAGTTGCGCATAGTGCTTTTCCAGAAAACGTTGCAGAACGATATCCAGTTCCAGCATGCCACGACGGCAGCGCCACCGGATACGAGCATAATCGTTCAAACCGTCTTGTTCAGCATCATATTCTTGATATTGCCAATGGCACTGGTGGGATTCAGGCCCTTGGGACAAACATCGACGCAATTCATGATGGAATGACACCGGAATAATCGATAGGGGTCTTCGAGATCATCAAGACGTTCGGCTGTCGCCTGATCTCGGCTATCCACCAAAAAGCGGTACGCCTGCAACAGCCCGGCAGGACCAACGAATTTATCCGGATTCCACCAGGAAGAAGGACAGGCTGTGGTGCAGCAGGCACATAAAATGCACTCATAGGCGCCATTCAGCAGTGCGCGGTCTTCCTGTGACTGCAGCCGCTCGGTCTCCGGCGGCGGATCATTATTGATCAAGTAGGGCTTGATTGAGTAGTATTGATTGAAAAATTGCGTCATATCCACAATCAGATCCCTGATCACCGGCAAGCCGGGCAACGGGCGTATTTCAACCGGCTCTTTCAACCCGGCCAGAGGCGTGATACAGGCGAGACCATTGCGACCATTGATATTCATTCCGTCCGACCCACAAACGCCTTCCCTGCAGGAACGCCGTAAACTCAAGCTATCGTCGACGCTCTTGATACGTATCAGCGCATCCAGCAGCATTTTATCGGTAGGCGCCAGCTCGATTTCGTAATCCTGCATGTAGGGTTTTGCGTCTTTGTCCGGGTCATAACGGCTAATGGAAAATCGCATGTTGCACTCCTTGTGACGTATTTCATAACAGGACGGCCATCTGGCAGTCAACTTTTGATTCAGTCAATGGGCAAGCCAGGAGACTACCTTGGAATAGACTGATCTACTGCGGATAAACCTGCCAGGCTGGCGTCACTGACCGTGTTCCGCGATAAACTGCTTAACCCGGCTGACATCAGCGGGCATACACTCAAAATGCTGCGGAAGATTCTCCAGGTTTTCATAACCGGAAGGTCTTTCCGGCTCAAAACCAACGGCTTCCCGAATACTTTCGGAAAATTTAACCGGTAGTGCAGTTTCTACGCATATCAGGTGAACATCCTGCTCGCGCAGCTCCATGCCTACTTTTAGTCCATCTGCAGTATGGGTGTCCACCAGCACATTATACTTCCGGTAAATGTCACGGATGGTTTCAATGCGAGCAACATGATTGCTGGAACCAGACAGGAAACCAAAATCACGGGTCTCTATCCAGAGATTACTGCCAAACAGGTCGAATGCCCTTCCCTGATCGACGGATTGCCATAGTTCCTTGACACGCATGGTATCACGTCCGGTCAGATCATAGATAAAACGCTCAAAGTTGGATGCCTTGGAAATATCCATTGATGGACTGCTGGTATGTTTGGTCTCGCTGGCGGTACGCGGGCGATACAACCCTGAGCGAAAGAATTCATTGAGCACGTCATTTTCATTGGTCGCCAGAATGAGGTGCCTGATCGGCAATCCCATCATGCGCGCCACGTGTCCCGCGCAAATATTGCCAAAATTACCGGAAGGCACCGAGAAACTTACCTGCTCGTCATTGGAGCGGGTAACCGCAAAGTAGGCTTTGAAATAGTAAACGATCTGCGCGGCAATTCGCGCCCAGTTGATTGAATTGACGGTGCCAATATGATAGTTCTGCTTGAACACCTGATCATTGCCGACTGCTTTGACAATATCCTGGCAATCATCGAATACACCCTCGATGGCAATGTTGAAAATATTTCGATCCTGCAGGGAAAACATCTGTGCTGTCTGAAAACGGCTCATCTTGCCATGGGGCGAGAGCATGAATACGCGAATACCGTGTTTGCCACGCATGGCATATTCGGCGCTGGAGCCGGTATCTCCTGACGTTGCGCCGAGAATATTCAGTTCTTCGTGGTTTCTGGCAAGCACATATTCAAACAAATTGCCCAACAACTGCATGGCAATATCCTTGAACGCCAGAGTAGGTCCATTGGAAAGATGCAGCAGATGAAGAGTAGGTTCCAGCGTTTGTACGGGCGTAATTTCCGAGCTGCCGAATACTTCTGCCGTGTAGGTGCGTGCAATCAGGTTTTGTAACTCATGCGCAGGGATGTCATCCATGAAGCGTGACAATATTTCGAAAGCCAGTGCGGGATAATCCAGCTCCCGCCAGGCGCTTAATTCAGTCGCACTGATTTTCGGATAGGCTTCCGGCACGGTAAGTCCCCCATCTGACGCCAATCCGCTTAGCAGAATTTCCGTAAAAGTCTTGGGTGGCATGCCGCCACGGGTTGAATAATAATGCATACCTGTCAGCGTCTCCCTGATAGCAGAAAAATGGATGGTTTTGCCGACATCAGCTGCTAAGCTCCTCGATTCGAATACGGATTACCTCGTCAGTCACTGCGGGCAAATTCTGTATTTTTGTAATGACATCGTTAATATGCTTTTCTGTCGTTTTGTGCGTCAGCATAATGATATTCACTTTATCTTTTCCTTCATGGTGTTCTTTTTGCACCATCGCATTGATGGATATGCCGTGGTCAGCCAGTACGCGAGTAACATCAGCCAGCACCCCGGTTTTGTCTGTGACCTGCAGGCGCAGATAGTAAGCGGTTTCAACATCCTCCATTGCCACAATGGGCGTATCAGACAACAATTCCGGTAAAAATGCCAGTGCTGGCACGCGCTGCTCCGGACTGGCCGTCAATAAGCGAGTGATATCGACAAGATCTGCTATGACCGCGCTGGCAGTGGGTTCAGCGCCGGCGCCAGCACCATAGTAAAGTGTCGATCCAACCGCATCGCCATTGATGATAACCGCATTCATGACCCCTTCCACATTGGCAATCAAACGTCTTTCCGGTATCAAGGCAGGGTGGACGCGCAATTCGATGCCTTTTGCCACGCGTTTGGTCATTCCCAGCAATTTGATCCGATATCCCAATTCCTCGGCGTGGCGAATGTCCTCATTGGCAAGTTGCGTAATGCCTTCGATGTAAACCTTGTCGAATTGTACTGGAACGCCGAACGCCAGCGCAGCCATGATGGTGATTTTATGCGCGGCGTCGATACCCTCGATATCATAGGCGGGATCGGCTTCGGCGTAGCCCAGTCGCTGCGCACTGGCCAGCGCCGTATTGAAATCAAGCCCACTGGATCGCATTTCCGAGAGAATGAAATTACTGGTGCCATTGATGATGCCGGCAATCCACTCAATGCGATTGGCGGTCAATCCTTCCCGTAATGCTTTGATAATGGGAATGCCGCCGGCAACCGCCGCCTCAAACGCAACAATAACCCCGTGTTGATGCGCCGCCGCAAAAATTTCATTTCCGTGCGCGGCCAGCAACGCCTTGTTGGCGGTAATCACATGCTTGCCATGTTCGATTGCCGTCAGCATGACTTCCCGTGCGATTGTCTGGCCACCGATCAGTTCGATCACAATATCGATTTCCGGATGCCGGGCAACTTCAAAGGCATCATTGGTGATCGTGACATGATCGCCTTCGGTCAAACGACGTACTTTTTCTTGATCGAGATCGGCAATCATGCGAATCTCGATATTACGTCCCGTTCTGCGACTAATTTCAGGTTGATTGCGTTTAAGAACGGTATAGGCGCCTCCTCCGACCGTGCCGGTACCCAGTAATCCAACGTAAATCGGTTTCATAATTGATTATTTGTATCCATGAATAAAAACAAGTTGCGGATTATATATGCAAAGAGCGGCGCAAAGCACCTGTAAAAACCGGTGGATACTGAAGAGTCAGCTTTTATGGCTGGTACGGTAACGATCCAGAAAACGCGCAATTCTCCCAATTGCTTCGGCCAGATCATCGCTGTTAGGCAGGAAAACCACCCGAAAATGATCTGAATGCGGCCAGTTAAAACCACTGCCCTGCACAATCAACACTTTTTCTTCCAATAACAGGTCCAGCGCAAACTGCTCGTCATTCTTGATCGGGTAATAAGCGGGATCAAGCCTTGGAAACAGATAAAGCGCTGTTTTTGGCTTAAAGCAAGTCACCCCGGGAATATTCGTCAGCAAGTCCCACGCGAGATCACGCTGGCGCTTGAGGCGACCGGTTGGCATCGTCAGATCATAAATACTCTGGTAACCACCCAGCGCGGTCTGGATACCGAACTGTGACGGAACGTTGGCGCAAAGTCGCATCGATGCCAGCATGTTGAGTCCAGTGATGTAATCCTGTGCATGCGCTTTGCCCCCTGAAACTACTGCCCAGCCGGAACGAAAACCTGCTGCACGATAATTCTTGGACAAGCCATTGAATGTGACAAACAAAACATCATCGGCCAGCGAGGCGACGGAAGTGTGCGTTACCTGATCATATAAAATCTTGTCATAAATCTCGTCGGCAAAAATAATCAAGCTGTGCCGCCTGGCAATGTCGATAATATCGAGCAGCAACTCGTCTGGATACAGCGCACCGGTAGGGTTATTGGGGTTGATAATAACGATGGCGCGGGTATTGGGGCCTATTTTCGCACGCATATCATCGAGGTCAGGCAGCCAGTCCGATTGTTCATCACAGATGTAATGTCGCGCTATTCCGCCCGCCAGCGAAACAGCTGCCGTCCATAACGGGTAATCCGGTGATGGAATCAGGACTTCATCATTATTTTCCAGCAACGCCTGCGTCGCCAGCATGATAAGTTCCGAGACGCCGTTGCCTACGTAAATATCGTCTATCTGCACATTGGCGATGGCTTTTTCTTGCGTATAGTGCATGATGGCCTTGCGCGCAGCGAACAGCCCCTTGGAGTCACAATAGCCGGAAGCCGTCGATAGATTGTGGATAACATCCCGCAAAATTTCATCCGGCGCATCGAAACCAAAAGCGGCTGGATTGCCGATATTTAGCTTGATAACATGATGGCCTTCTTCCTCCATCTGTCTGGCATGATCAAGTACAGGGCCGCGAATGTCATAACAGACATGGGCAAGTTTGCTGGATTTTTTGATAGGACGCATGGCGAATACGGCTTCAGACACTCGTAAAAACAGTAATACCCTCGGAAAACTGCTCGATAAAACCGGGCTATTCATATGGAAGCATACCATGTTACGCTAGCCGTTGTTGGTGCGAAAAAGATAACAACAACGGCGCGGACATTCACTTTTATGGAAAGGTTGTTTCATGAAATTACATTTGACGAATTTTTCTGACCTGAACGCATTTACCGGTTACGGACCGGATTATGTTGAGGTTAACCAATTGAAATATAAATGCAATCTTATTGTTCTTCCTGATCAGATTATTGAAAACTGGCAAGTAGTCGATATTAATCAGCTGAATATTCAGCACCTGGAAGATCTCTTGCGCATGCAACCGGAGATTATTCTGATCGGAACCGGCGCGACTTTCAGATTCCCTGACAGATCATTGCTGAGAAATATCGCTTCACGTGCGATCAGTCTCGAAGTCATGGATACGCAAGCGACCTGCCGCACCTATAATATTCTGTCAGCCGAGGGGCGGAGAGTCGCGGCAGCAATGTTTGTTGAAACCGCCGATGAATAACGATTGTTGTAGATGTTTGAACAGGAGGGCGCTTCGATGACACCTTATATTAAGTGGTTCGATCAGTTGGGCATGATGGATGTTGCTGCAGTCGGAGGCAAGAATGCCTCGTTGGGTGAAATGATCAGTCAACTATCAGGCGCTGGTGTTACTGTTCCCGGTGGATTTGCCACTACCACCCACGCCTATCGTGAGTTTCTGGATGGCAATGGATTGACCGAGCGGATTCATCAGTTGTTAGCGCCGCTGGATGTGGCAGACATTACGGCGCTGGCGACTGCTGGTCAAACCATTCGTGACTGGCTGCTGGCGGCAGAGTTTTCAAAAGATTTTTTGCAGGCGCTGACAGAGGCTTATCAGCAACTGGTTGATAAATGTGGTGGTGAAGCATCCTTTGCGGTACGTTCATCTGCCACTGCTGAAGATCTGGCGGATGCTTCTTTTGCGGGGCAACAGGAAACACTGCTCAACGTACACGGTATCGACCACTTGGTCGATGCGGTCAAATTGGTGTTTGCTTCCCTATATAACGATCGCGCCATTGCTTATCGCGTTCACCATGGATTCCGCCATGATGAGGTATGGCTGTCAGCCGGTATCCAGAAAATGGTGCGCAGCGATAAAGGTGCGAGCGGCGTCATGTTTACGCTTGACACCGAATCCGGTTTTCGCGAAGTCGTTTTTATCACTGCTGCTTATGGGCTGGGCGAAACTATCGTACAGGGCGCTGTCAATCCTGACGAATTCGTTGTCTACAAACCCAATCTTGAAAAAGATTTGCCGGCCATTCTTTCGCGTCAGCCAGGATCAAAGGCGATTGAGATGGTGTACGACGCCGGCACCAAAACCAGGACACGCGCGGTTGAGATTGAACGTCGCCGACGTTTCTGCCTGTCTGATGCACAAATTGAATCACTTGCCAGGCAGGCGGTGATCATCGAGCAACATTACCGGCGCCCGATGGATATCGAGTGGGCACTGGATGGGGTTGATGGCCAGCTCTATATCGTTCAGGCGCGTCCCGAGACGGTTGAAAGCCTGACTGATTGCGTCATTGAACAATTCAGCTTGAAGGAACGTGGCAAAATGTTGGTGCAAGGGCGCGCCATTGGACAAAAAATCGGGCAGGGAATAGCGCGAGTGATCATGGATGCCGCACAAATGGCGGCGATCCAGCCAGGCGAAGTGCTGGTCACGGATATGACCGATCCCGACTGGGAACCGATCATGAAACGCGCGGCCGCGATCGTGACCAATCGTGGCGGGCGTACCTGTCACGCCGCCATCATTGCGCGTGAGCTTGGCATTCCAGCTGTTGTTGGCTGCGGACATGCGACGGAAATGATTCACGATGGCGATGCGGTAACAGTATCGTGCGCGGAAGGAGATGCCGGTTTTGCCTATGCAGGGCTGCTACCATTTGAACATACCAGCCTGGCAATTGATCAATTGCCGGCGCTGCCCGTCAAAATCATGCTTAATATTGGCGACCCTTCGCAGGCATTCAAGTTTTCTCGTCTACCGAATGAAGGCGTAGGACTCGCCCGGCTGGAATTCATTATCAACAACCATATTGGCATCCACCCAAAAGCATTGCTTGAATACGATACGCTCGACGATGATCTGAAGTCTGTCATTCAGGAACGAATCGCCGGTTACGATCATCCGGTGCAATTCTATGTGCAAAAACTGACAGAGGGCATTGCGACACTGGCAGCAGCCTTTTATCCTCATGCCGTCATTGTACGCACGTCAGATTTCAAATCAAATGAATATGCCAATTTATTGGCGGGCGAGCGCTTTGAGCCGCATGAGGAAAATCCGATGATTGGATTTCGCGGTGTTTCCCGTTATCTCTCGCCGGATTTTCAGAAATGTTTCGAGCTGGAGTGTGCAGCGCTGCGCAAGGCAAGAGACGAGATGGGTCTGACCAATATCGAAATCATGCTGCCTTTCTGCCGGACACTGGAGGAAGCGCGGAGTGTGACAGAATTACTGGCGGCCAATGGACTGGTGCGGGGACACAATGATCTTCGCCTGATCATGATGTGTGAAATTCCTTCCAATGCAGTTCTGGCGGAAGAATTTCTCGAATACTTCGACGGGTTTTCCATTGGCTCCAACGACATGACACAACTGACACTGGGACTGGATCGTGACTCCGCCATCGTTGCGCATTTATTTGACGAACGCAATCCTGCTGTTAAGAAGCTGCTGCAAATGGCGATCGAAGCTTGTCGTAAACATAACAAATACATTGGGATATGCGGCCAGGCGCCCTCTGATTATCCTGATTTTGCACAATGGCTGGTAGAGCAAGGCATCAACAGCCTGTCTCTCAATCAGGATACAGTAGTGAATACCTGGCTTCGCCTGGCCCAAAGCTCAACCGTAAAGGTCTGACCATGTTGTCACGCAGTGTTTTTTTTCTCTCCGACCGTACCGGCATCACTGCGGAAACGCTCGGTCACAGCCTGTTAAGTCAGTTTGACGGTATCGAGTGGCGCAAACAGTATGTTTCGTTTCTGAATACGCCCGCCAAGGTTACTGCCATTTCCGGGCTTATCCGCGCAGCGGCTGCCGAAGAAGGACAACCACCGCTGGTATTCAGTACGCTACTTGATCCGCAAATCCTCGCAGCTGTTCGCCAGACACCATGCCATCTGTTCGATTTTTTCGAAGCGCACCTGGGAATACTCGAATCAGTATTAGAGCAGTCTTCTGCACGCACACCAGGGCGTTCGCATGGTCTGGGGCGGGATGTCTCCTATTTTCATCGTATCGCGGCCATACAGTATGCCTTGAATCATGATGATGGTATCGACGGGAAATTACGCAACGATGCGGATATTATTCTGGTTGGCGTTTCACGCAGTGGCAAAACACCGGTTTGTATCTATCTTGCCATGCAATATGGCGTACTTGCGGCCAATTATCCGTTTACACCGGAAGACATGGCAACTCGGGAATTACCGTTGTTGCTTCAACCACTGCAGGAAAAATTGTTTGGTCTGACACTCAACGCCGGACGCCTGCATGTCGTTCGCGAGGAACGTTATCCCGGCAGTCGCTATGCCTCAATTGAACAGTGTCAGCAGGAAATTGCCTGGCAGAACGAATTGTATCGCCGCTTTGCCATTCCGCATATTGATAGCAGCAGTATATCAATAGAAGAAATCAGCGCTGTTATTCTCGACCGAACCAAGATAGAACGGCGTGAACGTGGTTGATTGTTAGATTCTGACTGACTTCCAATACCTGTTTCGCCAGTAGGTATTTTCCATGTGAGAAATGGTGACGCCTACGCTGGTGGAAGCATGCAGAAATTTCTTGTCTTCCAGATAGATGCCAACGTGCCGGGTACGTTTTCCAGTCCTGAAAAAGACGAGGTCGCCTGCCTTGAGTTCATTTCTGCTGATTTCAACGCCCAGTTGCGCCTGTAACCCAGTTGTCCGTGGCAAGGTTACGCCAAATGTGGATTGATAGACAACTTTGACCAGTGCCGAACAATCAATCCCGGAACGATGGTCTCCGCCCAATCGATAAGGCACGCCCTTCCATTGCTGGTAATGCGCATAGAGCCGGTCGAGAATTACGCTGATGTCTGCATCAGACTTTATGTCAGGAGAAGATTGCGGAAAACGTGAAAATGCTTTGTTGCTGGAATTGCTGGAATTGCTGGAAAACGTACCGCATCCAGTTAAAATACCGATACTCAACAATCCTATCAGGAAATGTTTGAATGTCATATTGTTCGCTACCGGAGATAATGTTTAGTACATGTTCATTGCAATGTTTTTATTGTAGTGTTCTGCCAGGAACAAGTTTCAATAGTTTACCATCGGCCTCATCCGTCAGCAGATAAATCGCTCCGTCCAGACCCTGTTCAACATCACGGATACGGGCAAAACCTTTGAGCAGTGATTCTTCAGCCAGCACTTTCTGGTCATCAATGGTTAGTCTTACCAGCTGCCTGCCTGCCAGCGCGCCCACAAACAGATTACCTCGCCAGGCTGGAAAAAGATCGCCCGTATAAAATACCATGCCGGAGGGCGCAATTGAAGGCGTCCAGTAATGCACCGGTTCTTCAAACCCTTGCTCCGCGTGTTCATCCTTGATGGGAACCATCCAGTAATGCATGCCATAGCTGGCATGTGGCCAGCCATAGTTTTTTCCGGGCTCCGGAATATTGATTTCATCTCCACCACGGGGGCCATGCTCGTGTATCCACAACTTCCCGGTCTGCGGATGAATCGCCGCACCCTGCATATTGCGATGGCCATATGACCATATCTCGGATTTGGCCTGCGGATTGCCGATAAACGGGTTGGTGTCCGGAACGCTGCCATCCGGGCGAATTCGCACCAGTTTCCCAAGATGATTGCTGGTCTGCTGTGCTTCCTGCATGAAGTCCCAGCGATCTCCCAGCGTAATGAACAGGTTGCCATCCGGTGCAAATGCCAGCCGGGAGCCAAAATGCTGCGCCCCCCGGGTTTTGGGGAGCTGGCGAAAAATGACCTGCAAATCCTTGAGCATCAATCCGTCCAGTCTCGCACGTGCCACTGCCGTGCCGGCCAGCCGTCCCTGAAGCTCGGCATAGGAAAGATAAGGCTATGTCGCAATTAATTGTTGAATTGAGCGTCCAATGTGTATCGGTATGTAAAAAGAGGGGCGCACCATGAAA
>JAVVEX010000060.1:0-11990 GCA_032251195.1 Nitrosomonas sp. | reverse complement strand
CACACCAACTTTCTGTTTTTTATCAGCTCTTGGGAAAACAAGGCAATTTCAACAATTAATTGTGACATAGCCTAATTAAACCATAATGTTTCAAGAAAATACGCCTAAAAATGCGCAAGCCCCAAAGCTGCTTGAAGTTGTGCGCGATAAAATTCGTGTAAAGCATTACAGTATTCGTACAGAAACGCAATACCTGCAGTGGGTTAAGCGCTATATTGTGTTTCACAATAAGCGCCATCCGCGTGAAATGGGCAGTAAAGAGGTTGAGGCATTTTTATCGCACTTGGCCACACATGGCAATGTGTCATCCAGCACGCAAAATCAGGCGCTTTCAGCTTTGTTGTTTTTATATCGTGAGGTGTTGGGGTAAAATCTGCCGTGGATGGATGATGTGATTCGTGCTAAAAAACCACAGCGTTTGCCCGTAGTGCTTTCAAAACAAGAGGTGGGAAAAATTTTAGCCTGTATGCAAGGCACGCACGGCTTAATTGCGCGGCTACTTTATGGCACGGGCATGCGCATTATGGAGTGCTGCCGTTTGCGTGTGCTGGATATTGATTTTGACCGTGGCGAAATTTTAATTCGCAATGGCAAAGGCGCAAAAGATAGGGTGACCATGCTGCCCGATGCCCTGGTTGAGATGTTGAAAACGCATTTAATTTGGCGCAAAACCGTGTTTGAGGCTGATGCCGCCAAAGGCAAGGCCGAAGTGTATTTACCCGATGCGCTGGATAAAAAATACATCAACGCCGCCAATAGTTGGCAGTGGCAATACGTGTTCTGCTCTGGCAGTTACTCAATTGACCCACGCAGTGGCCGCGAGCGCAGGCATCATTTAGATGAAAAATTGCTGCAACGTGCGGTTAAAAAAGCCGTTGCCAATGCAGGCGTGGTTAAGTTGGCTACACCGCACACATTTAGGCACAGCTTTGCCACGCATTTGCTGGAAAATGGCTACGATATTCGCACCGTGCAAGAGTTGCTAGGCCACAGCGATGTGAGTACCACCATGATTTACACCCATGTGTTGAATAAAGGTGGGCGCGGTGTGAGTAGTCCGCTTGATGGTTTAACTTAATGTTTTATAATAAAATTATGGCAATTACGGCGGCAGTTTGCTAAATATGCTAGGGTCTGTTGACGTTTGATAAAAACACTTGCGGTATCAGTGGGTTACGATTTATTCTCACAATTGTAAGCGATTGTTTTTAAATATCTATTTCTGAAACGTCAACAGACCCTAGTGATGCCATATTGTCAGCATGACTCGGTTGTGATGGATGAGAAACACCTGGCGCATGCCGTGCGATACGTCTCGATGAACCCGGTTCGTACTGGATCGTTATTATGGTGGCCTCGCCGTCTTCCTTGTTCAGGAAGAGGTTACCGAGGCATTCAAAAGGCTTCGTCAGTCGGAAACAACGGGACGACCTTTGGGGTCAGAGGATTGGATCGAAAAGTTAACGGCAATAACTGGTCGTGAACTTAAGGCAAAGAGACGCGGCCCCAAAAAAAAGGTAAAGGGTGGGAGTTAAGTGTATTTAGTAAACTGTCACCGTAATTCAACAGAAGCATCGACTCGTAAGAGGGGTCAAATATGACCAGCAGCCATGCCGATCAGGCCGCCGACCAGACTAATTTGCCAGCCCAATCGTTCCGCATTGACCGCTCCGGTCTCGACCGGCTGTTCGCCGTACTGAAAGACCATGACTACACGCTCGTGGGGCCAACGGTCAGAGATTGTGCCATTGTTTATGATGAGTTGACCGGCACGCAGGATCTGCCGGTTGGGAAAGGTGATCGCCAGGAAGCGGGGACATACCAGTTGGTCGACAGAGAAGATGCGGCGCTGTTTGGCTATAATCTCGGGCCGCATTCCTGGAAAAAATATCTGTTTCCGCCCCGCCAGAAGCTGTGGCAAGCCAAGCTCACTGATACGGGCCTCACTTTTAGCGAGGCTGATCAAGCTACCTCCCCAAAATACGCGTTCATCGGTGTTCGGGCCTGTGAACTTCATGCGATACAGATCCAGGACAAGGTATTCTCTGATGATGACCATCGTGATCCTCATTATTGCCGAATACGCGAGCGTGCATTTATCGTTGCAGTCAATTGCAGCCAGGCAGCGGCAACCTGTTTTTGTACCTCGATGAACACCGGCCCGGCTGTCAGCGCTGGCTTCGACATCGCGCTCACTGAAGTCATTGTTTTTGATGCGCATTATTTTATCGCTCAGGCGGGCAGTCCGTCCGGGGAAGCCATGCTCGGCCTGATTACGCAATGCCCTGCCGAATTCACCGATGTGCAAGCCGCCGCGCAGTGCGTGGCCAATGCCAGCGCGCAGATGAAGCGGCAACTGGATACGACTGATATTCAGAACTTATTGTATCGTAATGCTGACAATTCCCGCTGGGAGGAAATTGCCCAACGCTGCTTGAGTTGCGCCAATTGCACCATGGTCTGCCCCACCTGTTTCTGTTCGAGCGTGGAGGACACGACCGATCTTACCGGCAGCCATGCAGAACGCTGGCGGCGCTGGGATTCGTGCTTCACGCTGGATTTTTCCTATCTGCACGGTGGGTCGGTACGATCTTCCACCGAAGCACGTTATCGGCAGTGGATGACGCACAAACTGGCAAGCTGGATCGACCAGTTCGGCGCCTCCGGCTGTGTCGGCTGTGGGCGTTGCATTACCTGGTGTCCGGTCGGAATCGACATTACCGAGGAAGTGCGGCTGATGCGCGAGAACGACAGCGCAGGCAACAGCAACACGCAAAGGAGTGATCTATGAAATCGATCGCTGATCTCTTGCATGACCACCCTTTTTTCGCAGGATTGTCGCCCGCCCATATCAATTTGCTTGCCGGCTGCGGCAAAAATATCCATTTTGATACGGGTAATTTTTTGATGAAAGAAGGGGAAAACGCCAATACCTTCTATGTCATCCGTAGTGGCAAGGTGGTGGTGGAAGCCTACACGCCGGGGTTCGGGCACCAGATCGTCACCCAGGTCGATCATCATGGAGTCGTCGGCTATTCGTGGCTGTTTCCACCGTATCGCGTAGCATTTGATGTGCGTGCCATCGAACCAGTGAGCGCCGTGCAGCTCGATGGTAAATGCCTGCGGAGCAAGACGGAATCCGACCATGAACTGGGTTATCAATTGATGCGGCGGTTCGCGCAGGTGATGTTGCAGCGCTTGCAGGCAACCCGTCTGCAGATGCTCGACGTTTATCGCAAGGGAAGTTGAGCGTCATGATCGATCCGATGCTGCCCGCTGTTTACAAAGTGGTACGCGTTTCGCAGGATCTGCCCGATACCGCCACGCTGGATCTGGCGCCAGCATCGAACAGCAAGCTACCCGCATGCCAACCCGGACAGTTCAACATGTTGTATGCCCTGGGACAGGGAGAGGTGGCGATTTCGATCAGTGGCGACACCGATGAGGCCGATTGTGTGCGCCACACCGTCCGCGCGGTGGGAAGCGTTACCCGGGCGGTGGCCGGGATGAAACTGGGCGATCAATTGGGGCTGCGCGGGCCTTTTGGGCGTGCCTGGCCACTTAATCGGATGCAGGGCAAGGATATTGTGCTGATGGCAGGCGGGCTGGGTCTTGCACCGCTGCGCTCGGTCATCTACCATCTGCTGAATCATCGCGATGCGTATGGCCGGATCACGCTTTTCTATGGCACGCGCACCCCGCAGGACAGGTTGTATGCAGCGGAATTTACCCTTTGGCAGCAACGCGGCGATCTTGAAACCGGGATCACGGTGGACAGCGCCGGGCGCGACTGGCACGGGCATGTGGGTGTCGTGACGACCTTGCTCGAAGGCAGTGGCTTTGACGGCAACAACACGATTGCGCTCATTTGCGGGCCGGAAATCATGATGCGTTTTTCAGCCGCTGAGCTCATAAAACAGGGCGTGCAGCCTGGTAACATTTATGTTTCGATGGAGCGCAACATGAAATGTGCGGTTGGATTCTGCGGACACTGCCAGTACGGACCCTATTTCGTCTGCAAGAATGGGCCGGTATTTGCCCTGCCGCAAGTTGCGCATCTATTCAGAATACGGGAGGTATGACCATGACCCGACCCAGGCTTGCCGTGTGGAAATTTGCCTCCTGCGATGGCTGCCAATTGAGCCTGCTCGATTGCGAGGACGAACTGCTGGCAGTTGCCGGCGCAATTGATATTGCCAATTTCGCGGAAGCCAGCCGGGATATCCTGCCCGGCCCTTACGATCTGTCACTGGTGGAAGGGTCGATTACGACCGCGCATGATGCCGAGCGCATTCAAGAAGTGCGGCGAATGTCCAAATATCTGGTGACGATCGGCGCCTGCGCCACCGCAGGCGGTATCCAGGCGCTGCGCAACTTTCAGGACGTCAAGGAATTCATGGCGATTGTTTATGCCTCGCCCCACTATATCAGCACACTTGCCACCTCGACGCCGATTGCCGATCATGTGCGGGTGGATTTCGAGCTGCGCGGCTGTCCTATCAATAAGCATCAGCTGCTGGAAGTCATTATTGCCTTTTTGCATCATCGCCGCCCGACAATCAGCGCGCACAGCGTGTGCATCGAATGCAAACTGCGTGGCAATCCCTGCATCATGGTCACCCAGAAAACGGCGTGTCTGGGACCGGTAACGCATGCCGGATGCGGCGCGATTTGCCCGTCATACAATCGCGGCTGTTACGGCTGTTATGGTCCGATGGAATCACCCAATACCGAATCGTTGAGCGCATGGCTCGAAAAACTGGATGTTGCCGCACCAGATATCGCCAGATTGTTTAGAAGTTACAACGCGGCCGCACCGGCATTCAGAAAAGCAGGAGATCGCCATGAGTGATGAAAAAACACGGATCATCAAGGTCGATTACCTTGCCAGGGTAGAAGGGGAAGGCGCGCTCTACATCAAAATCCGGGATGGCCATCTTGAAGACGTCAAGCTGAAAATTTTTGAGCCTCCCCGGTTTTTCGAAGCGCTGCTGCGCGGCAGACGCTTTACCGATGCCCCTGACATCACCGCGCGCATCTGCGGCATTTGCCCGGTTGCCTACCAGATGAGCGCCGTGCATGCGATGGAAAATGCGCTGGGCATCCAGATCGACGGCGCATTACGCGAATTGCGGCGGCTTTTGTATTGTGGCGAATGGATTTCCAGTCATACGCTGCATATCTACCTGCTGCATGCGCCGGATTTTCTGGGTTATCCGAGTGCGATCCACATGGCAAAAGATCACAAGGCCATCGTCGAACGGGGATTGCAGCTGAAAAAGGCTGGCAACGAAATCATGCAGCTGGTCGGCGGGCGCGAAGTGCACCCGATTAACGTGCGTGTTGGTGGGTTTTATCGGGTTCCAGCAAAAACGGAGCTCAACACGCTGCGCGAACCGTTACTTAAGGCGCGGGAGCTGGCGCTGCAAACCGTGCGCTGGACTTCAACACTGGATTTTCCCGATTTCGAGCAGGATTATTGCTTTGTCGCGCTTCGTCACCCGCACGAATATCCGTTCAACGAAGGCCGCATCGTCTCGAATCAAGGGCTGGATATCTCCATTTCCGCGTTCGATGATACGTTTGAAGAAGAGCATGTCGCCTACAGCAACGCGCTGCATTCGGTCATGAAACAGGGCAAGCGCAACTATTTCGTCGGCCCGATGGCGCGCTATGCCCTCAACCATGATCGCTTGTCCCCCCTTGCACAAGAAGCCGCCCGGGCAGCGGGGCTGGGAACGATCTGTTCCAACCCGTTCAAGAGCATCATCGTTCGAGCAGTGGAAGTGCTGTACGCCTGTGATGAAGCGCTGCGCATCATTGATGCCTATGAACCACCTGCCAGTTCTTTCGTACCGGTCTCGCCCCGCGCAGGAACGGGCTACGGCTGTACCGAAGCACCTCGCGGGCTGTTGTATCACCGCTACACCCTAGATGACAACGGCGATATTCTCGATGCCGAGATCATCCCGCCGACCTCGCAGAACCAGAAAACAATCGAAGTTGATTTACAGCATTTTGTTGCAAAATATTTGCATCTCGACGATGAGCATCTGCAATGGCAGTGTGAGCAGGCGATTCGCAACTATGACCCCTGCATTTCATGCGCAACGCACTTTCTGAAACTCGATGTGGAACGGGTAACGGCTTGAGGCTGATCATCGGCATTGGCAACCGCCACCGTGGCGATGATGCCATCGGCTGCATCCTGGCCGAACGACTCCAAACGCAACTTGACCTGGAATATCGCATCATTACCCACGATGGGGAACCGGCTTCCCTAATGGCGCAATGGGCGGGCTGTGATGAGGTCATCCTCCTGGATGCCGTCCGCTCCGGCAGGCAGCCCGGCACACTCATCAAGCTCGATCTGGTGAACGAACGCCTGCCGCAAACCTTTCTTCACTGCTCCACCCATGCGTTTGGTATTACGGAAGCCGTCGAACTTTCGCGAGCAATGGGCACGTTGCCGAAAAAACTCGTGTTCTACGGTATCGAAGCCCAGACTTTCGATTCTGGCGCCCCAGTATCGGATACCATAGCGCAACAGCTCGATACGATGTTCACCACCATCGTCAGGGATTTACACGATAATCATTATGAAAATCAAGGAGCCCCACCCATGCATGAATTTTCGCTGATGGCCGATTTGCTGCGTAAAATCGAACACGTCGCGCAGGAAGCGGGTGGCCAGAAGAAAATCGCTATCACCGCCATTCGCGTCAAACTGGGTGCGCTGTCACACATCGGCGCCGCACACTTCCGCGAACACTTCGAGATTGCCATCAAGGGCACCGTGGCCGAAGGCGCGCGTCTTGATGTCGAGGAACTGACCGATACCAACGATCCCAATGCGCAGGAAATCATCCTCGACAGCATCGAGGTGCGAAATCGTGACGATGCCTGCACGCACTGAGCGTTATAAATTACGGCGTCCCTAAAAATTCAGAGTTTCAAACAAGACGAGGCAAGCGCAAAAAATATTGACGCAGCCTATGATCGATATGCAAGGAGATATGGATTTTCAGAGATACCCCTCATGATTCGCAGGTTTAGCCATTCCTGATGATCACCGTCCCCTTATCGAAAAAACGCTATCACATCGAGGTAACCGGACTGGTGCAGGGTGTCGGTTTTCGGCCTTATGTGCATCGGCTGGCAACTGGCATGGGGCTTTTCGGCTGGGTGCGCAACAGTGGTAACGGTGTTGAAATTGAAGTGGAAGGAGAGGCAGCGGCGCTGGCGCATTTCATCCACACGCTGCCGCAACAGAAGCCGCCTCACGCGATAATGGTCAGCCTGCAAACCCGGCTGATTCCCTGTCATTTCATCGCGGGATTCGTAATTCGGCCAAGTCTGGCCAGTCCCGGTACCCATCGTCATCTGCCGCTTGATCTGGCAACCTGTGATGCCTGCAAACAGGAGCTGTTTGACCCCGACAATCGGCGTTACCGTTATCCGTTCATCAACTGTACCGATTGCGGCCCGCGTTACAGCATTCTGACCGGTATGCCTTATGACCGGGCGAATACCACAATGGCGGCGTTTGCCCTGTGCGACCAGTGTGCGGCGGAATACCATGATCCGGAAAATCGCCGCTTTCATTCCGAGCCAAACGCCTGTCCGCGTTGTGGGCCCGTTCTGCAATACGGCAATCGGGACGGAACGGTCGTTGCCACGGCGGATACCGCCTTGCAGCTGGCAATCACTGCGTTGCGTAATGGGAAAATCATTGCGGTCAAAGGGCTGGGTGGATTTCATCTGCTGGTCGATGCCAGAATCGAGGAAGCGGTGCTGCGATTAAGAGCACGCAAGCATCGCCGCCGCAAGCCGTTTGCCGTCATGTTTCCCGATCTGACGCAAGTAACCGCCGCTTGTGAATTGTCTGCTGAAGAAGCCAGCCTGCTTGCCTCTCCTCAGGCACCGATCGTATTGCTGCAGCGCCTCAAAGAAAACCAGACTGTCTGTACAGCGGTGGCGCCGGATCAGCCCACGCTGGGCGTAATGCTGCCGTATACGCCGCTGCACCACCTGCTGCTTGATGTGCTTGGCTTTCCGGTGGTCGCAACCAGTGGCAATCTGTCGGATGAGCCGCTGTGCAAGGATGAGACGGAGATGGTGGCAATGCTCGGTCGGATTGCCGATGCGTATCTTGCCCACAATCGTCCGATTGCGAACCGCGTTGATGATTCGGTACTGTTCGTATCCCATGGCAAGCCGGTGATGCTGCGCGCTGCCCGGGGGTATGCGCCGCTCCATATCGAGCTTGACGAGGCCGTATTGCACCCGCTGATGGCGACCGGCGGGCAGCTCAAAAACACAGTTGCCCTCGCAGCCGGGCACAGCTTGCTTATCAGTCCACATATCGGCGATCTGTCAGCGCTGGCAACCGTCAGGGCGCAGCGAGAGACGATTGAAACGTTGTGTTCGCTATACGCCATTCAGCCAGAGAGGGTGGCATGCGATCTGCACCCCGATTATCAGTCAACAAGAACAGCCGAAAAACTCGGGCTGCCACTGGTAAGCGTACAACATCATGAAGCTCATGCACGCAGCTGCATGGCGGAACATGGGTTACGCGGCAAGGCGCTTGGCATCGTCTGGGATGGCACGGGTTCCGGCACCGACGGCGCCATCTGGGGCGGGGAATTTCTGCAAATCAATGTCCGTGGCTTTCAGCGTGTCGCTCATTTTCTGCCATTTCCACTACCGGGCGGCGAGCGGGCGATCCGTGAGCCGCGTCGCGCGGCGCTGGGCATTCGCTACGCAATCGACGGCGACGACTGTTTTGCTGATCTGCATATCAGTGCAAGCGATTTTTCCAAAGCCGAACTAACAATATTGCAGCAGATGCTCACCAACCGGACAAACTGCCCGATGACGTCCAGCGTCGGGCGGCTATTCGATGCGGTCGCGTCACTGACTGGCTTATGTCATGTGAGCGACTTCGAGGGGGAAGCCGCGATGGCGCTGCAACATGCAGCCGCAGCAGCCATGGTGGACAATACGGTGTATCCTTTTGCTATTTCACCGCTTGATGAAAGTGGCCTGAATGTTGACTGGCGGCTCATGCTGCGCCAGATCATCGATGAGGTTGCCAATAACCATGCGGTTGGCCGGATTGCTGCAAATTTTCATGTGACGCTGGCGCAAATAGCCGTCGCCGTCGCGCAGCAGATTGGCGAAAAAGTCATCCTGCTCAGCGGCGGCTGTTTTCAGAACCGACTGTTACAGGAACAAACCTGTCAGGCACTGCAAATGGCTGGATTCGAGGTATATCATCATCATCTGCTGCCAGCCAATGATGGTGGCCTGGCTGCCGGGCAGATCATGGCCGCGATACCCATCTTTCAGGAGGAATAACCATGTGTTTGGCGATACCGGGGTTAATTGAGTCCATATCAGGAGAAGCAGAGAGCCGTCTTGCCAAGGTGCGCTTTGGGCAGATCGCGAAGGAAGTCAATCTGGTATTCGTGCCGGAAGCAGATATTGGTGATTATGTGCTGGTCCATGTCGGTATCGCCATTGCCAGAATCGATCCGGCTCAGGCGGACAAAGCCTTCACCTATCTCGACGAAATTGGCGCTACCGGCAAAGTCGATGAGGAGAGCGCATGAAATATCTCGACGAATACCGCAATGCCGAGGCAGCGAAGCAATATCTCGCCGCCATCGCGCAGATTACGACCCGCCCGTGGGCGATCATGGAAGTCTGCGGCGGACAGACTCATTCGATCGTCAAATATGGGATTGCTGATCTCTTGCCTGCGGCGATCCGCTTGATCCACGGGCCGGGCTGCCCGGTGTGCGTCACCCCGGTCGAGATGGTCAACAAGGCCATTGCCATTGCGCAAAAGCCCGGCGTGATTTTCTGCTCTTTCGGCGACATGCTGCGCGTGCCGGGTTCCGATTGCGACCTGTTGTCACTCAAGGGCAAAGGTGCCGATATCCGCATCGTCTATTCGCCGCTCGATGCCGTCAACCTTGCGGCAGACCATCCGGAGCGGCAGGTCGTCTTCTTTGCTGTCGGTTTCGAGACGACCGCGCCTGCCAATGCGCTAGCCATTCACCAGGCGGCTACCCGAGATATCCGGAATTTTTCGGCGCTGGTGTCCCATGTGCTGGTTCCTCCTGCGATCGAAGCGATCATGACTTCACCGGACACCCAGGTGCAGGGGTTTCTAGCGGCCGGTCACGTCTGTACCGTGATGGGTTTTACCCAGTACATCCCTTTGGCTGAAACATACCGCGTGCCTATCGTCGTCACCGGTTTCGAGCCAGTCGATGTGCTGCAGGGTATCTACATGTGCGTGCGCCAGCTGGAGGAAAACCGCCATGAAGTCGAGAACCAGTATGCCCGCTCGGCCACTGCGGCTGGCAATCGCCATGCGCAGCAACTGGTCAGCACCGTATTTCAGGTCAGCGCGCGCAAATGGCGCGGTATAGGAGAGATTCCGGCAAGTGGTCTGTCACTCGCGGATGACTACGCTGCATTCGATGCCGAACGGTGTTTTGATGTGGCGGACGTTTCCACTGCAGAATCGGCGGAATGTATCAGTGGCCTGGTTTTGCAGGGTATCCAGACTCCGCTTGCGTGCCCCGCGTTTGGCACAACCTGCACGCCGGAACACCCGCTTGGCGCGACCATGGTTTCCGGCGAAGGCGCCTGCGCAGCTTACTATCATTACCGCAGAAGCACGCCCTCCCCAGCCAGCCCGAACAGCAAGGAGCAACAGACACCATGACAAAAACGACAGCAGAATCTTTTACGCTTGCCTGCCCCATTCCCTTGGCGGATTATCCTCGCGTGCTGATGGCGCACGGCAGCGGTGGGCGGATGATGCAACAGCTGATCGAAAAAATGTTTTACCGCGCGTTCGACAACCCGGAACTGCTCTCGGGACACGATGGCGTTATGCTCAACGTAGGGGGAATCAAGGCTGGCAAGGTTGTGTTTACCACTGATTCCTACGTGATTCGGCCCCTGTTTTTTCCTGGCGGTGATATCGGCTCGCTTGCGATCTTTGGAACCGTCAACGATCTCGCCATGTGCGGTGCACGACCCCGCTATCTGTCGGCAGGCTTTATTCTGGAAGAAGGACTGGCCATGGAAACACTATGGCAGGTCGTTTGCTCGATGCGCCGGGCGGCGGATCTCGCCGGGGTGAAAATCGTCACGGGTGACACCAAGGTCGTCGAAAAAGGCAAGGGTGACGGGCTCTACATCAATACTGCCGGCATCGGTGAAATGCACCATACTGTCAGCATCCATCCTCACTCTGTAAAGCCCGGTGACAAGATCATTGTCAGCGGCGATATTGGCCGCCATGGCATGGCCGTGATGGCGCAGCGCGAAGGACTTTCGTTCGAAAGCGATCTGGCGAGCGATGCCGCGCCGCTCAACCATTGCGTGATGGCATTGCTCGATGCGGGACTCAATATTCACTGCCTGCGCGACATTACCCGTGGTGGACTTGCTGCGGTACTGTGCGAAATTGCTCAAAGTGCCGCGATACAGATCGACATCGACCAGCAACAAATTCCCGTGAGCGATGCCGTCAGCGGCGCCTGTGAATTACTCGGGCTCAACCCACTGCATGTCGCCTGCGAAGGCCGCTTCGTTGCTTTTATCACACCCGCTGCCGTGGAAAAGACACTGGAAATCATTGCGAGCTTCAATCAAGGCGATCCGGCCTGCATCGGAGAAGTTACGGCAGGCGAAGCAGGACTCGCTACCATGAAAACCGCCATCGGCGGCCAACGTATTCTCGATATGCCAAGCGGCGAATTGTTGCCGAGGATTTGCTGAATTCGATTTCTGAATTTCCAGTGATCGGGTATTCACCGTATCCCACGATCCTGCCGATTTTTAACCTGGTTAACTGTTTAGTCCCACAATTAAGTGGTATATTTCACCATCAACTTAAAGAGGAAAAACGATGGGACAAGTATTACACGGAACAGCCACGACCACGCACGCCACAAGAGCAA
>JAVVEX010000059.1:0-11993 GCA_032251195.1 Nitrosomonas sp. | reverse complement strand
GCTTGATTCTCCATACACCAGATTTGACTATAGCTCCATTCGTATTTTCGGATCGGTTGCCCGGGGCGAAGAGCGGCTCGATAGTGATGTCGATTTTTTAGTGGAATTCCTGCGGGGATATGATTTGTTTGCCCAGCGGTTGCCCTTGACTGAAAAACTGGTGGATTTGCTCCAGCGCAAAGTGGAACTGATCCCCGAGCATGAGCTCAACCGGCATATCCGCGAGCAGGTGATGAAAGAGGCCGTTGAGTTATGAACAAATCCTGGCAGCCTTACGCCCTGCATATACTGGATGCCATCGAAAAAATACGGCGTATCCAGGCGCGCGGCAATATTGTTGAGGACGATGTGCTATACGACGCCGTATTGCCTAATCTGCAAACATTGTCCGATTCCAGGGAATCAAAATAACTAGGTACAGTGAAAATAAAGGCGGCGGGTATCTGATGAAAGCCGTGTATCGGCATATTTCAGCGCAAGGCTCTGGCGAGACTGATTGAGTGAGTCGCGTTCTGTCGCTGAAATGTGGCATAAGCTACCCCGGCGGATTCAAGTAACAAGTGCATAACCCATCAGTTTTTCAGCATATTGGCCTTATTTATTATCTGTTTGTAAAATTGCCAAAAATGCTGATTGAGGGATATCCACATTGCCAACCCGCTTCATACGTTTTTTACCTGCTTTCTGTTTTTCAAGTAATTTTCGCTTACGCGTAATATCTCCCCCATAACACTTGGCCAATACGTTTTTACGCATTGCCTTGACATTCTCTCGTGCGATGATGTGCGCCCCAATCGCTGCCTGTACGGCAATATCAAACATTTGCCTGGGAATGAGTTCCCGCATTTTTTGCGCCAGCTCACGTCCTCTTGATTGGCTACTGACACGATGCACAATCAGAGATAAGGCATCCACTTTCTCATTGTTAATCAGGATGTCGAGTTTCACCAAATCGGCCGACCGGAATTCAAGAAATTCATAATCCAGTGAAGCGTAGCCACGACTCACGGATTTTAATCGGTTGAAAAAATCCATGACGACTTCATTCAGCGGCAATTCAAAAACCAGCATCACTTGTCTGCCCATATATTGCATATTCTTCTGGACGCCACGTTTGCCGACACACAACGTGATGACCGCCCCCAGATACTCTTCAGGCACCAGAACGGTTGCCGTGATGATGGGTTCGCGGATTTCGGCAATAGAAGAAGCGTCGGGCAGCCTGGAAGGATTTTCGATTTTGATCACGCTGTCATCTCGCATGACCACCTCATAAACCACCGTTGGTGCCGTGGTGATGAGGTCCATATCATATTCCCGCTCAAGCCGCTCCTGCACAATGTCCAGATGAAGCAATCCCAGGAAGCCGCAACGAAAACCAAAACCAAGCGCCTGCGAGGTTTCGGGTTCAAATTGCAGGGAGGCATCGTTGAGCTGCAGCTTCTCCAGCGCCGAACGTAACGCATCGTACTGATTGGATTCGACGGGATACAATCCGGCAAATACTTGCGGTTTGATTTCCATAAACCCAGTCAGCGCTTCAGAGGCGGGACGATCAAATAGGGTTACGGTATCGCCAACTTTCGCAGATTTCAAATCTTTGATGCCCGCGATGATAAAGCCAACTTCACCCGCGCTTAATCTTTTGCGATCCACAGCCTTTGGCTGAAAAATACCGGCTCGTTCGCACAGATGGGTGGTTTTGCTGTGTATCAACTGAATCCTGTCCCCGGTATTCAGTACACCGTCCACTACTCTCACCAACATGACGACGCCCACATAATTATCAAACCACGAATCGATAATCAATGCCTTCAGTGGCGCATCAATGTTACCTCTTGGTGGCGGTACTTTAGCGACGACTGTTTCCAGCAAGTCTTCCAGCCCCTCACCGGTTTTAGCACTGATACGCACGGCATCAGTGGCATCAATACCGATTACATCCTCAATCTCGGTCACTACCCGATCTGGGTCAGCCGCCGGCAAATCAATTTTATTCAGTACCGGAATGACTTCGACCCCGAGTTCCGTTGCGGTATAGCAATTGGCGACCGTTTGCGCTTCCACCCCCTGAGAGGCATCCACCACCAGTAACGCACCCTCGCAGGCAGATAGCGAGCGGGAAACCTCATAGGAAAAATCAACATGTCCAGGGGTATCGATCAGATTGAACAGATAACTGTTGCCGTCACGCGCTCGGTAAGTCAGAGCAACAGTTTGCGCCTTGATCGTAATGCCGCGCTCACGCTCCAGATCCATGGAATCGAGCACCTGTTCTTCCATCTCGCGCTCGGATAAACCACCGCAATATTGAATAATACGATCGGCAAGCGTGGACTTGCCATGATCAATGTGAGCAATAATTGAAAAATTACGAATAGACTGCATTAACAGTTCTCAGAAAGGCATAAACCATCGCCACAACAGACAAAAAGAGGAATTTTATACAATTCCGCTGGCGTGGAATGGATTAACGTGGTTTATCAAAAAATAGCATGGTGGCGCTGTTTACCCGGCATCGAATACGGTCATCTTATTGTTTCAAACGGGTTTGCTGTTCACGGAAATAGCGCATCAGCCCACGGGTTGATGCGTCATGTTGCGCAATAGCTTGACCGTTGGCCAGTTCGGACAGGATATTATTGGCGAGTTGCTTGCCTAACTCCACCCCCCATTGATCAAACGGATTGATATTCCAGATAACGCTTTGAACAAAAACCTTGTGCTCATAAAGCGCAATCAATGCGCCTAGGGTCACCGGATCAAGCTGGTCGAATAAAATTGACGTCGTGCCCTGATTACCCGGAAAAATTCGATGCGGCAACAGTTGTTCGATTTGATCCCCTTGAATATGCTGCGCTGCCAGCTCCGCGCGAACGACCTGCGCATTTTTGCCACGCATCAGCGCTTCGGTCTGCGCAAAAAAATTTGCCAGCAGCATTTCGTGATGATGAGGTAACGAGTGCTGGCTGTTGCAAGGCGCCAGGAAATCGGCATTAAAAACCTGGGTTCCCTGGTGCAACAATTGGTAAAACGCATGCTGGCCGTTAGTGCCCGGCTCACCCCAGACGATCACACCGGTGCTGTAGTCGACAACTTCGCCGTCACGAGTGACGCGCTTGCCGCAACTTTCCATTTCCAGTTGTTGCAGATACGCAGGAAAACGACCTAAAGACTGATCGTAGGGCAGAATCACATGGCTGGCAGCCTGAAAGAAGTTGATCTGCCATATCCCGATCAACCCCAGCAGAACGGGAAGATTATCTTCCAGCGGGGTATTGAGGAAATGCTGATCCATGGCGCGCGCACCAGCCAGAAGCGCGCGAAAATTATCCATCCCTATTGCCAGCGCAATTGGCAGGCCAATGGCCGACCACAACGAATAGCGCCCTCCGACCCAATCCCAGAAAATGAACATATTCTCGGCAGCAATTCCAAATTGCCGTACTGCGGCAATATTGGTGGAAACCGCGACAAAATGGCGGGAAATTCCCGCTTCGTTACCGCCATTTTCCAGGAACCATGTGCGGGCAGAATGCGCATTGGTAAGTGTTTCCTGCGTGGTGAATGTCTTCGATGCGATGACAAACAGCGTCGTGGCAGGATCAAGGTTTCGCAGAATATTGGCCAGCTGGGCGCCGTCGATATTCGAGACAAAATGTACCTTGAGCTGGGGCAGGCAATAGGGCTGCAATGCTTCGGTGACCATTGCCGGGCCAAGATCGGATCCACCGATGCCGATATTGACGACATTCGTGATCGGCATATCCGAAAATCCCCGATGCGAATGATCATGGACAGCCGCAACGAATCTTGCCATTTGTTGCAGAACAGCATTGATGCCTGGCATGACATCTGCGCCCTCGAAATAAACCGGAGTATTGGCACGCAACGCGATGTGCAATGCCGCGCGGTTCTCGGTGGTATTGACCTTGTCACCGGCAAACATCCGCCTGATCCAGTCTTGCAAGTTCTGCTGCCGCGCTAAAGCCAGCAAATGCTCGATCGTTTTTTCATCGAGTGGCTGTTTACTGAAATCGAGGAATACCGTCCCGAATTTCCGGGAGAATTTCACAAAACGCTGCGGATCCTGCTCAAAAAGCGAATATAGGTGCTGACTCGCCATTTTCGGTTGATGTGCTGCCAGCGCAAGCCAGGCAGGCGATTCAGTCAATGTGGACATGTTCCCAGAGATGGATTTTATAAAATCAGAGACGTTCGAATATCGCGGCAATTCCTTGTCCGCCACCAATACACAAGGTTACCAGCGCATATCGGCCACCACGGCGATGTAACTCATAAATTGCCTTGATTGCCAGAATGCAGCCAGATGCGCCAACCGGGTGCCCCAGCGCCACAGCGCCGCCATTGGGATTGGTTTTTTCCGGATCGAGATTCAGTTCGCGCGCCACCGCACAGGCCTGCACGGCAAAAGCTTCATTGGATTCGATGACATCCATATCTGAGATACGTAAACCCGCGCGCCGTAATGCCGCCTTGACAGCAGGCACCGGACCGATCCCCATAAAGGCCGGATCGACGCCAGCATGACCATAAGCCACCAGACGCGCGATCGGCACAAGTGTGCTTTGTCTGCTGGCGACACTACTTTCCATGAGTACAAGCGCAGCGGCGCAATCATTGAGGCCAGAAGCATTGCCAGCCGTTACAGTGCCGGTCTTATTAAATACCGGCCGCAGCTTTGAGAGTGCTTCGAGACTGGTCTGACGGGGATGCTCGTCCGTCGCAAACGCTATATTTCCATTACGCCCCGGAATATCCACCGGAATAATCTGGTCACGAAAATAGCCTTGGTCGATGGCATGCAGTGAACGCCGGTGACTTTCCAGTGCGAATTGATCCTGCTGTTCCCGGCCGATGCTCCATTTCTTCGCAATATTCTCCGCCGTCACGCCCATATGCACATGATCAAATGGGTCGGTCAACGCACCGACCATCATGTCTGTAGCAGTAGCATCCCGCATTCGCTGTCCCCAGCGCAGTGACGGCAACAGATACCCTCCCCGGCTCATGGATTCAACACCCATCGCGACGGCGGCCTGAGTATCGCCCAGCATGATGGCCTGAGCAGCAGAAATAATGGCCTGCAGGCCGCTGCCGCAAACCCGGTTGAGTGTCAGTGCGGATGTCGCCTGAGTCAACCCTGCCTGAATAGCGACTGCGCGCGCCAGATACATGTCGCGCGTCTCAGTCGGAATAACATGGCCGGCAAAGAGATGATCGATGACCGCCGGATCAACATTGGCACGGGAAATTGCTGCTTTCGCAACGATGGTTGCAAGGGTGATCGGTGAGTATTCCTTTAACGCACCACCGAAATCGCCGATGGCAGTTCTTACACCACTCAGGACGACAACATCAGGCATGATCCGGCACGTAATCAGAGCACGTAACGCGCCAGATCTTCGCTCTGGGAGAGCGCTCTCAAGCGCTCATCAACGAGTGCGGCATCGATGATCAGCGTAGTATTTTCGTAGCGCGCGGCATTAAAGGAGATTTCTTCCAGCAGCTTTTCCAGCACGGTATGCAAGCGTCTCGCGCCAATATTTTCGGTCTTTTCATTGACTGCCGAGGCTATTTCGGCCAATCGCCGAATAGCATCTTCCGCAAACTTGAGTTCGACTCCTTCCGTTTTCAATAACGCCTGATATTGTCTGATCAGACAAGCATCGGTATTGGTGAGAATCTGCTCAAAATCACTGGCGCTGAGACTGTCGAGCTCGACCCGGATTGGAAAACGACCCTGCAGCTCCGGAATCAGATCGGACGGCCTGGCGATATGGAACGCACCACTGGCAATGAATAAAATATGATCGGTGCGAATCATGCCATATTTGGTGGAAACTGTCGTGCCTTCCACCAGGGGCAATAAATCACGTTGCACTCCCTGCCGGGAAATATCTGATCCAGACACTTCCGATCGACTGGTGATCTTATCGATTTCATCCAGAAACACAATGCCATTCTGCTCTACATTCTGAACCGACTTGAGTTTTAACTCTTCGTCATTGATCAGACGACCCGCTTCTTCTTCGGTGAGCAACGTCCGGGCTTCACGGATACGCAACCGGCGGGTTTTCTTTTTACCTGTCCCCAGATTTTGAAACATGCCTTGAATTTGTGACGTGAGCTCTTCCATACCAGGTGGCGCAAAAATCTCCATACTGGCCTGAGACATGGCAACTTCGATCTCAATTTCCTTGTCATCCAGATCGCCTTCGCGTAATTTCTTGCGAAATTTTTGCCTGGTCGCATTGTGATCTTCATGTTGTTCGCCATGCACGCCGCCAGCATCACGCGCGGCTGGCAACAGGATATCGAGAATACGCTCTTCCGCCCGGTCTTCCGCAAGAGGCCGGTTACGCTTGATTTCATTCTCGCGAGCCTGTTTGATGGCTGATTCCACCAGATCGCGAATAATGGAATCAACATCACGACCGACATAACCCACTTCGGTGAATTTTGTTGCCTCAATCTTGATGAATGGCGCATCCGCAAGCTTTGCCAGGCGCCGGGCAATTTCGGTTTTGCCGACGCCAGTCGGGCCAATCATCAGAATGTTCTTGGGGGTAATTTCATGACGCAATGGCTCTTCGATCTGCTGCCGACGCCAGCGATTGCGCAACGCAATCGCCACGGCACGTTTGGCTGCCGCTTGACCAATAATGTGTTTATTGAGTTCATGCACAATCTCTTGTGGCGTCATTTGAGTCATGGTGTCTATTCCTGGCGCTGGGTAAAAAAAATGCTCAGTCGAGCTGCTCAATCACATGTGATTGATTGGTATAAATACAAATATCTGCGGCAATCGTTAATGCCCGCTCAACGATCTCCCTGGCACCCAGATCGGTATTTTCGAGCAACGCTCGCGCAGCTGCCTGCGCATAGGCACCACCGCTGCCGATTGCTGCCAGCCCGTGCTCGGGTTCAATCACGTCACCCGCGCCAGTAATGATCAGGGTTGCCTCACGATCCGCCACCACCAGCATCGCTTCCAGGCGGCGCAACATCCGGTCGGTACGCCAATCTTTGGCCAATTCAACTGCCGCACGCAACAGATGCCCCTGATGTTTCTCCAGTTTACCTTCAAAGCGTTCAAACAGGGTAAACGCATCCGCCGTTCCGCCCGCGAATCCAGCAAGTACTTTCTCATGATACAGCCTGCGCACCTTGCGGGCGGTAGCCTTGGCAACCACTGCGCCAAGCGTTACTTGCCCGTCCCCACCCAGCGCAACTTGGTCTCCGCGCCGCACAGATACTATCGTAGTCATAGTTTCTTAATCCAGGTTAATGCAAAAGCCTTCGATTATAGCGTTTTTTGCGCATCATCCTGTCTTGCCGGAGATGAGAGGACAACAGAATATCGAAACAGAACCAGCAGAATTATTGCGATAAACGCCCAACATTAATGATTTCCTCACCATACTTGCCATCCGCCATTTCACGAAGTGCAATAACGGTAGGCTTATCGTTGGATGCTTCAATCATGGGCGTGGATCCAACCGCGATCTGCCTGGCTCTGGCGGAAGCAGCAAGCGTCATGTGAAATCGGTTAGGTATTCTTTCAAGACAATCATCTACGGTAATTCTTGCCATTGTTTGCAAACTCCAGTCTGGTAAATTTCGAAAAGGATAATTACAGGGTATCTCTGAAAACCCAAATTTTGTCGCAGTACTTTGCTACCGACAAAAAATGTTGCCCGACCCACCCATCATATACTGCGACTACGTCAATATTTTTTATTCGCACCGCATGACCACGCCTTGCAAGCAATCAGCAACGCCGCAGCGCACCCGCCAGCACGACCAAAATGTTCAAGGTATTGTTTCTCGACTCCTTGACACCTCGTTTTTAGAGGTGTCCACAGCATAAAATCAAGCGAACTGTGCAATCCGTTCGCGCTGCCTGGCGAGTTGCCGTATTGTTTTCAGTCTTTCCGCGCACACAATACAGGAAATTTGCCGGACGGTTTCGGACAGATCATGGTTGACAACCAGATAGTCATATTTATGTAAATGACTGACTTCCTCGCGAGCGGCAGACAGACGGCGTTCCATTACCTTGCTTTCGTCCATGCCGCGTTGCTCGAGACGCTGTTTCAATGCGGCCAGTGAAGGGGGCAGTATAAAAACCGACAGCGATTGTGGATATAACTCACGCACCTGCAGCGCCCCCTGGCAATCTATTTCCAGCAGAACGTCATTGCCTGCTGTCATTCTTTCCTCAATCCAGCTACGAGAAGTACCATAAAAATTACCGTACACCTCCGCGCTCTCCAGGAAATCCCCCTGCTCCGACATCCTCTGGAAGCGTGCGCGATCCACAAAAAAATAATCACGACCATCCTCTTCATTTTGTCGTGGTGGACGTGTGGTATACGATACAGAGAGGTTAATATCCGGATCTGTTTGCAACAGAGCGCTGACAACACTGGTTTTACCGGTACCGGAAGGAGCGCTGATGACGATTAAAAAACCCATTTTCAGATTGTATTGTATTTAGCGTGGACTGACCGTGAAATTTTATCAGACTTCGGTTGGTATTCATGCGCAGACGCCGCCAAAGGATGTGTTCGCAAATATGAATTTTCAGCGTCACAACCGGTTCTCAACCACAAGACGGCCAAAAACAATGCGCCGGCATCAATCTATATGACCATTTTCTCGCAACAACTTCACAATATTGTTTCGCTCTTTTTTGTCTGCCCAGTTAAGCGCGGTTTCCCCAGCTTCGTTACTGGCCTGCAGATTTGCTCCGCGCGTGAGCAAAAGTTTGACAGTATCATAATGATTGCCGCGTACCGCCATCATCAAGGCTGTCGTGCCATTGTCGGTGGTCGCATTGATATGCGCACCGGAATCCAGCAAAAATGCAACGATCTCATGATGTCCATTGGTTGCGGCATAAATCAACGGACTCCAGCCCGCATGCTCAAAGTGAGCATTTTTCTTGTAGAGTTGTTTAACCATCTCCACCTGGCCATGATAACTCGCCAGCATGATGGCGGTTTCTCCATATCTGTTGCGCAAATTGACATCAGCGTCGGCCGCCAGTAACAGTTCGACCAATTTCGTTTTTTTATGGCGTGCCGCCAGCATCAGTGCGGTATAGCTGCGTGAATCGCGCGCATCGGGATTTGCCCCCCTGGCGAGCAGGTTTCCTGCCCGGTAAGCGTTATTATTCTCTACCGCACGGATTAAATCCTCATCGACACCCGCGTGAACCTGTATGCTGAAAGCAATCATGCACAGCAAAATGCCATGCAAGCCAATAGCATGAAAACCCATTCGTAGTCGTTCCATTGTCCACCTCCTTAAGCTTGAAAAGTACTTCCAAATTCACATTGGAGACGCCCTGCCGGGATCGCCTGCCCAACGTGTTTCGTGACAATACGCTCGCTCATTACCCAAGAGAAATGAGCGCCTCCAAAGACTCAATGTGTTTGGGAGGAGCAAACAGATCAAAAAAATTTCTGGTTGTCACCATGGCAACTTCAGTCAGCGCCATATTCCTCAAACGCGCGATTTCCTCGGCAACATAGCATACATAAGCTGGCTGATTGGTTTTACCACGATGCGGAACCGGTGCAAGGTAGGGGGAATCCGTTTCGATCAACATCCGATCTGTGGGCACTTTCATTGCCACCTCTTTAACGACGGCTGCATTTTTAAAAGTGACGATCCCTGAAAAAGAAATGTAAAAATTCATATCGAGCGCGCGCCGGGCAACCTCCCAGTTTTCCGTAAAACAGTGCATCACGCCACCAACAGCCTGAGCATTCTCCTCTGCCATAATGCGTAATGTATCTTCGGCTGCCGCACGTGTATGAATGATCAGAGGTTTGCCACATTGCCCGGCGGCGCGAATATGCTTTCTAAAACGCTCACGCTGCCATTCGAGGTCACCCTTCAGCCGGAAGTAATCCAGCCCGGTCTCACCAATGGCAATAACTTTGGGATGCTCTGCCAGTCTGGTCAGAGTGGCGACTTCAGGTTCTTCGATCAGCTCATAGTCAGGATGCACGCCAACTGATGCAAAAAGATGTGGATATTTCTCTGCCAGCGCCAGCACACGTGGAAAGTGCTCAAGATCGACACTGACACACAACGCATGCGAGACTTGACTGGTTCGCATATTCTGCAATAGCTCATCAAGACAGGCGGCCAGATCAGGAAAGTCGAGATGGCAATGTGAGTCTACAAACATGATGAAATAGTATTTTGATATTTGGACATCTCTAAAAATCCATATTTCGTTACAATGCGTTGTTATTCACAATAAATATCTCCTTACATATCAATCGCATGCTGCGTCAGTACTTTTCTCTTGCCTCGCCTTGTTTAAAACTCTGAATTTTTAGAGACGCCCATTTGTAATTCTGCATCGGCACGAGCAACTTCCGCCCAACAGTTAGGCGTCTCGAACAACTTTACATGCTCAAGCTGCAAACGATCTGTATATTGCTCCCGGAAGGCATGATCAAGTATGCTGAAAGCAATCAACACCAGATTTTCGACGGTTGGCTGCAAGTCGAGCGCAACTGTTTTGTGACCAGGAATCGATAATAAAAAATCCATCACCAGCTTGTCTCTGATATAAACCAGGAAAGCATGATCCCACTGATCGACAAGCGCTTCATGAACGATGGATTTAACTTGCGAGAAGTCCATAACCATGCCCTGCTCTGACGCACCTTCGGTACCGATAACCCCGCCAGACAAGGTAATCTCCAGCACGTAGCGATGTCCGTGCAAATTCCGGCATTGACTGGCATGTGTCGAAATTCTGTGTCCCGCATCAAATTCAAACTTTCGAGTAATCAACATGAGAGATAGTGAGTCCGAGTAAGTGGTCCCCGGAGCTGCCCGGATATAATTATAATTGCAGGAATCAGTGCACGAATATTTATGGAATCCCGGGTTTTATCACGGCATTGCCCTACCCATAAAAATATTCCATGTACATCAGATGCACGCCATGCCAACGTTTTTATGCGCGCCTGATCTTCTTGTTTAAGAAACCGGATTATACCATTGTCACCTGATAACCAAATCTTGCGTACAGATAACCATAACCGCGATAGCGCCGGGCTGGTTTATGTTTATCCGGTCATCTCGCGCCGCGCCGGAGGACTGTCGATAGGAATCAATCTCAACCCGAACAATGCCTGCAACTGGCGCTGCGTATACTGCCAGGTACCTGATCTCAAGCGCGGCAGCGCGCCAGCAATCGACTTGGTCAAACTGGAAAGTGAGTTATGCAGCTTCCTTGAGCAACTGCTGTTTGGAGACTTCATGCAGCAGCATGTCCCACCGACCGCCAGAATCATTCACGATATTGCCTTGTCCGGGAACGGTGAGCCCACCAGCACCAGGGAATTTTCCGATATTATTACATTGATTGGGAAAGTAATCCGACGCTTTCCCCTGCCTGCCGCACTCAAACTGAGACTCATTACCAATGGTAGCCTGATCAATCGCGCTGGCGTTCAAACCGGACTACGCCAAATGGCGAAACTCAACGGCGAAGTCTGGTTCAAAGTGGACAGCGTAACCAAAACGGGACGTTCCAGGATTAACCATACCCGCTCCAGTCTGCAACAGATGCGCGAGAACTTGCAATTAAGCGCTTCGCTCTGCCCAACCTGGCTGCAAACCTGTGTTTTTAACTGGAACGGACTTGCGCCTGACGAAGCCGAAATACAGGCTTATCTTTATTTTGTACGCACAATGCTGCAAGAAGGAACCGATATAAAAGGAGTGCTGCTCTACAGTCTGGCGCGTCCTTCACTGCAAGCTGAGGCAGACAGTCTATCCGGTGCCGACGAGCACTGGATAGAGCAGTTTGCAGGCAATATCAGGAAGCTCGGCATCCTAGTGCAAGTCAATACATAAATAAGGCTATGTCACAATTAATTGTTGAAATTGCCTTGTTTTCCCAAGAGCTGATAAAAAACAGAAAGTTGGTGTGA
>JAVVEX010000058.1:0-12153 GCA_032251195.1 Nitrosomonas sp. | reverse complement strand
AAAGAAGGCCCGTTTACAGATTTTCACGGCAGTGTTGAAGAAGTCAATTATGACAAGAATAAGCTGCATGTGTCGGTTTCAATTTTTGGAAGACCAACGCCGATCGAACTGGATTTTGGACAAGTTGAAAAAGTGTAGTAATTTAGTTGCAGATCAATATTTGCTGTAATGAACAATTTTTTAAATCAGATAGATGGCTGTTGTAAGCAGGCGATAGGGCGGCAGTTGTTGGTATGATTGAAATTAAAGGGGAGAGTGCTTGTCGCTCGTCTAACCCGCTAAGGAGAGTGTTTTGGCTAAAAAAATCATAGGTTATATTAAGTTACAGATACCAGCTGGCAAAGCAAACCCCAGTCCGCCAGTGGGGCCGGCTTTAGGTCAGCGGCAACTAAATATCATGGAGTTTTGCAAGGCATTTAATGCTGCCACCCAAAAAATGGAACCCGGCTTACCGGTTCCAGTGGTAATCACTGCGTATGCAGACAAAAGTTTTACTTTTGTCATGAAAACGACACCCGCAGCAGTTTTGATCAAGAAGTTGGCGGGGGTGGGTAAGGGGAGCGCACGTCCTCATACGGATAAGGTTGGTAAGCTGACACGCGAACAGGTAGAAGAGATCGTCAAGATAAAAACTCCTGACCTTACTGCGGCAAGCATGGATGCCGCAGTCAGAACGATCGCTGGCAGTGCCAGAAGCATGGGCATTGAAGTAGAGGGGCAATGAGATGAGAAAACCTTCTAAGAGATATCTGGCCATCACCCAGAAAGTTGACAAGAATAAATTACACTTGCCAGAAGATGCGCTGGTTTTTGTTAAGGAAGCTGCGACAGCAAAGTTTAATGAGTCTATTGACATTGCCATCTCGCTTGGTATTGATGTAAGAAAATCAGATCAGGTTGTGCGCGGTTCGGTAGTCATGCCATCTGGAACAGGAAAGACGGTGCGTGTTGCCGTGTTTGCTCAGGGAGAGAAAGCTAAAGAGGCAGAGCAAGCTGGCGCTGATATAGTTGGTTTTGAAGACTTGGCTGATAAAATAAAGGCGGGGGAGATCAATTTCGATCTCGCGATAGCCAGCCCTGACGCAATGCGAATTGTGGGACAGTTAGGGCAGATACTTGGTCCGCGCGGTTTAATGCCCAATCCCAAAGTAGGCACGGTTACACCGGATGTGGCAAATGCGGTTAAAAATGCCAAAGCAGGGCAGGTACAATTCAGAGCAGATAAAGCAGGTATTGTTCACTGCACCATAGGCCGGGCTTCATTTGAGGTGGATGCGCTATTGAAAAATATTACCGCATTAATCGATGCGCTTAATAAATCAAAACCTGCGGCCTCTAAAGGCGTATACCTGCAAAAAATTTCTGTTTCCAGTACGATGGGTGCTGGGATCAAAATCGATCATGCTGGTTTACTCTAATTATAGTTAGGGCACGTCTCTAAAAATTGAGGGGTTTAAATAAAACGAGGCAAGCACAAAAAATATTGACGCAGAATATGATTGATATGTAAAAAGATATTTTTTGTGAATAACAACGTATTGTAACGAAATGTGGATTTTTAGAGATGGCCTTTATTGAACTTTGGGCTGTTGACAGAAAATCGTCAGCAGGTTATCAAAGACCGCTGGGGTTTTGCTTTTATACGGAAATCGATCCAAGTCGAGATTATGTATGGGTTAAAACTTAATTGTATATGCCAAATATTTGGATTGGTTTGAATTTTTTGGTTACTCCCAGCGCAGATGGCGTGCCCAAGCAGGGTTACTAAGAGACTTTCTCCTGGTTTAAGTGCGCCGTTTTATTTGTGCGAAAAGTCGATCAGTCAATTGTTAAGTTGGCGATAGATTTGGAGCTGTATGAGATGGAGAATGTATTTTGAGTCTTAATCTAGAAAACAAAAAGGCAATCGTAGCAGAAATAAGTGCAGAAGTAATCAAGGCTCAAGCGATGGTCATTGCTGAATATCGCGGTCTTGGCGTCAGTAACTTTACACTTTTACGCGTTAAAACGCGAGAAGCGGGTATTTATTTTCGCGTCGTTAAAAATACCTTGGTCAGGAGAGCGGTTGCTGATACGCCATTTTCGGGATTGGCTGATCATATGGTAGGCCCATTGGTTTACGGCATGGGGAGCGACCCGGTGGCGACAGCCAAAGTTTTGCACGACTTTGCCAAAACCAATGATGGTTTTGTCATCAAAGCTGGTGCGATGGCAGGAATGGTTATGTCTGCCAAAGATGTCGCTTCCCTTGCAGCTTTGCCAAGCAGGGATGAGCTACTGGCCAAGTTGTTGGGTACGATGCAAGCCCCTGTGGCGCAGTTCGTTAGAACGCTCAATGAAATTCCGACCAGATTTGTACGTGGGCTGGCGGCAGTTCGAGATCAAAAATAGCGAATTATTAGTAGCCAACAACAGACAATAACTGCTACCTATTTAACTGTAATAAAATTTTTAATCAGGAGAAATTCATGGCTATTGCCAAACAAGAAATTCTAGAATCAATTGCTAATATGACGGTATTGGAATTATCCGAGCTGATCAAGGAAATGGAAGAAAAATTTGGGGTATCCGCAGCAGCTGCAACCGTTGCCGTCGCTGCGGCACCAGCTGCAGGTGAGGATGCCGCTGAAGAGCAGACAGAATTTTCAGTCATTCTCACTGGCGCTGGTGACAGCAAGGTCAATGTCATCAAGGTTGTCAGAGCTGCAACAGGGTTGGGATTGAAAGAAGCCAAGGATTTGGTGGATGGCGCTCCAAAACCGGTCAAGGAAGGTATTTCCAAAGAAGATGCAGAAGCCCTCAAAAAGCAATTGACTGAAGCAGGGGCTGGTTGCGAGATCAAATAATTGGTGGTTATGCCATCCAATGGGCTGATGCGCACACTTATGGTGTGCGTATCAGCCCAATTTGTTTTGTGGGAGTGTGCCGGTTAGGCGCAACGGGTATTCTGTTCCAGCGGCGCAGCAAAATTACAGTGTTTTTTTGTGCTGTTTATTTCGCGCAGGCATGATTCACAATTTACCACCAATATCACGACCATTCAGCTGATATTTTTTGATACAAGGCGATTCTTCTTGTTAGTACCACCAATACTTTAACGTTCTTGCTATTGAACATCAGTTGGCTTCTGACCAACATAGCAACAAGCTTCAAGCCATATTCCTGAAAATTGCCTAACAGCAACAATGCGTGGAGAGAATTCAATGAGTTATTCGTTTGCCGAGAAAAAACGTATTCGTAAAAGCTTTGCTAAACGTCCCAGTATATTATCATTTCCTTTTCTTCTTGCTACACAAATAGAGTCCTATTCTGAGTTTTTGCAAGAGAAAGCTCCTCTCGCTGAACGAAAGCTACAAGGTCTTCAGGCAGCATTTGCTGCGGTTTTTCCAATCGAAAGTCATTCCAATAATGCCCGTCTGGATTTTGTTCATTATTCGCTTGGTACTCCGGGATTTGATGTCAAGGAGTGTCAACAAAGAGGGTTGACTTATGCGTCAGCTTTGCGTGCAAGAGTTAGATTGACTATTTTTGATAAGGAATCTTCGAAACCGACTGTTAAAGAAGTTAAGGAGCAAGAGGTTTATATGGGGGAAATTCCCCTGATGACAGAAACAGGTTCATTCGTTATCAATGGTACCGAGCGGGTCATCGTGTCACAACTTCATCGGTCACCAGGTGTCTTCTTTGAGCACGACAGGGGCAAAACGCATTCATCTGGCAAGTTGCTGTTCTCCGCTCGCATTATTCCATATCGTGGTTCATGGCTGGATTTTGAGTTTGATCCAAAGGACTATGTTTATTTTCGGATCGATCGGCGTCGAAAAATGCCTGTGACAACTTTATTGAAAGCAATGGGGTTTTCGCCGGCACAAATTCTGGCTGAGTTTTTTGAATTTGATCGCTTTGCCATTTTTAAAAAGGGAATATTTTTTGATTTGTTATCTGAACGTTTGCAGGGTGAATTGGCAAGTTTTGATATTGTTGCGCCGGATGGCAGAGTTATCGTCCAAAAGGATAAAAGGATAACCGCCAAGCATACTCGTGATTTGGAGCAGTCTGGCATAAGCAGGGTTGCTGTGCCTGAGGAATTTTTGCTGGGAAAAATACTGGCAAAAGATATTGTAGATAAAGAAACAGGTGAGGTTGTCGCGCTGGCTAACAGCGAAATCAACGAGGTACTGCTGGCGAATATTTTACAGGCTTCGGTCAAAGAAATCGACACATTGTTTGTGAATGATCTCAATCATGGTCCATATATTTCTCAAACGTTGCGCATTGATGAGTCCGTTGATGCAATATCAGCACAGGTGTCAATTTATCGTATGATGCGACCAGGCGAACCACCGACAGAAGAAGCGGTGGCGGCGTTGTTTGGCAGTTTGTTTTATTCGCCGGATCGCTATGATTTGTCTGTTGTGGGACGTATGAAGTTTAATAGACGGGTTGGGAGAGAAGAATTAACCGGCGCGGTTACGCTATCGAATGAAGATATTCTGGATGTCGTCCGGATTCTTGTGAATTTGCGCAACGGGGTGGGTGAAATCGACGATATTGATCATTTGGGTAATCGTCGTGTTCGCTCGGTAGGAGAGTTGGTTGAGAATCAATTCAGAGTCGGGCTGGCGCGCGTTGAAAAAGCTGTGAAAGAACGCCTCAGTCAGGTTGAGTCAGAAAATCTCATGCCGCATGATTTTATTAATGCAAAACCTGTTTCATCGGCAATCAGAGAGTTTTTCGGATCAAGCCAATTATCGCAGTTTATGGATCAAACGAATCCATTGTCTGAAATTACGCATAAAAGACGTATTTCAGCTCTTGGTCCTGGTGGCCTGACGCGCGAGAGAGCGGGATTTGAGGTGCGGGATGTGCATCCAACACACTATGGTCGAGTTTGTCCGATCGAAACGCCGGAAGGCCCGAATATCGGGTTGATTAATTCGTTGGCACTTTACGCACGCACCAACGAGTATGGGTTTATAGAAACGCCTTACCGGATGATCAAGGCAGGTAAGGTTACAAATGACATCGTTTATCTTTCGGCAATTGAGGAAAGTAAATATGTAATTGCGCAAGCAAATGCAAATCTTGATCAGGATGGGTCATTCAAAGATGAAATTGTTTCGTGCCGGCATAAAAATGAATTCACGCTTTCGCCAAGAGAGCAAATTGAATATGTTGACATTGCACCGGCGCAGATTGTTTCTGTAGCTGCCTCCTTGATCCCTTTTCTGGAACATGACGATGCCAATCGCGCGTTGATGGGATCCAACATGCAACGCCAGGCTGTGCCGTGCCTGCGTGCAGAGAAATCACTGGTGGGCACTGGAATTGAGCGTGTAGTTGCTGTGCATTCCGGTACTGCAGTGAAAGCCCGGCGAGGTGGCGTGGTCGATTATGTCGACGCGAGCCGCATTGTGATTCGGGTACATGATACCGAGGCCCTCATGGGAGAAGTCGGTGTAGACATATACAATCTTATCAAATATACGCGTTCCAATCAGAATACTAATATTAACCAACGGCCACTGGTGAAAGTTGGAGATCGACTGGATCGTGATGACGTCATTGCTGATGGCGCGTCTACTGATCTGGGCGAGCTGGCATTGGGGCAAAATATGCTGATCGCTTTTATGCCCTGGAATGGCTATAACTATGAAGATTCCATCCTGATATCAGAGCGGGTTGTTTCAGAAGATCGTTTTACATCAATCCACATTGAGGAATTGACAGCGGTAAGTCGCGATACCAAACTTGGCACGGAAGAGATAACTGCTGATATTCCAAATTTGTCAGAGCGCCAGCGCTCACGGCTTGATGAATCCGGTATTGTATATATTGGCGCTGAAGTTACAGCGGGAGACGTTCTGGTAGGGAAAGTCACGCCTAAAAGCGAGACACAACTGACGCCCGAGGAAAAATTGCTACGAGCAATTTTTGGTGAAAAGGCATCCGATGTCAAGGACACTTCGTTACGTGTATCAGCGGGCATGTCTGGCACTGTTATTGATGTGCAGATTTTTACCCGTGAGGGGGTTACGCGGGATAAGCGTTCAAGTCAGATAATTGAAGATGAGCTAAAGCGATTCAAGAAGGATCTGGGTGATCAGATGCGGATTGTCGAAGCGGATGCGTTTGAGCGCGTTGAACGTCTATTGAACGGAAAAGTTGCCAGTGGTGGCCCCGAAAAACTAGCCAAAGGAACCGTGATCTCGAAAGATTATTTGGACAGCATAGATCGCCACCATTGGTTTGATATTCGTTTGGTGGATGAAGATGCCAGCCTTCAAATGGAGCAAATCAAGGATGGTCTGGCACAGCAGCGGAAGTTGTTTGATTTGGCCTATGACGAGAAGCAAAAGAAATTTACTCAGGGGGACGAACTTCCTCCAGGTGTGCAAAAAATGGTCAAGGTTTATGTCGCCATCAAAAGGAGGTTGCAAGCCGGAGACAAAATGGCTGGCCGGCATGGAAACAAGGGTGTGATTTCAAAGATTGCACCTGTCGAGGATATGCCATATATGGCCGACGGTACGCCAGTAGATGTTGTCCTGAATCCACTTGGCGTTCCTTCGAGGATGAATATCGGACAGGTGCTGGAAGTTCATCTGGGATGGGCAGCGAAAAAGTTGGGTAAAAAAATTAATGACCTGCTTCAGGCACAACGCTCCGTAGCGGAAATTAGAGAATTGCTTGAGAAAATCTACAACGGTAGCGGCAAACAGGAGAATCTGACTGCGCTCGATGACACAGAAATTCTGGAGCTTGCGGAGAATTTATCGGAAGGGGTACCATTTGCTACGCCGGTCTTTGATGGCGCACATGAATCAGAAATAAAGCAAATGCTGGCATTGGCCGAACTGCCGGAATCAGGGCAGACAACGCTATATGATGGCAGAACAGGCGAACCATTCGATCGTCCCGTAACAGTTGGCTACATGCATGTTTTGAAACTGCATCATTTGATAGATGACAAAATGCATGCTCGGTCAACAGGTCCTTATAGTCTTGTCACTCAGCAACCGCTGGGTGGGAAAGCACAGTTTGGTGGCCAGAGATTCGGTGAAATGGAAGTATGGGCGTTGGAGGCCTATGGCGCTGCCTATACACTACAGGAAATGCTGACTGTTAAGTCGGATGATGTTAACGGGCGCACCAAGGTTTACGAGAGCATTGTGAAAGGTGATCATAAAATTGATGCTGGGATGCCAGAGTCCTTCAATGTCTTGGTCAAGGAAATCAGATCTCTGGGGCTGGATATTGATTTGGTGCAAAACTAATTCATTCTGACCAACTGGCTACTTTGCAGATCATAAGGGTGTCTCTAAAAATTCAGGGGTTTAAACAAAACAAGGTAAGAACACAAAATATTTACGAAGCATATGATTGATATGTAAGGAGATATTTTTTGTGAATAACGACGTATTGTAACGAAATATGGATTTTTAGAGATACCCATAAATTTTAATTCCCTTATTTGCCCATCGATTCACAGGAGTGATACGTGAAAGCACTACTTGATCTATTTAAACAAGTTGCACAGAAAGAAGAATTTGATTCAATAAAAATTTCCCTGACTTCCCCAGAAAAAATCCGCTCATGGTCGTATGGTGAGGTCAAAAAACCGGAAACAATCAATTACCGAACTTTCAAGCCGGAAAGAGATGGGTTGTTCTGTGCCAAAATTTTTGGTCCGGTTAAAGATTATGAATGCTTGTGTGGCAAGTACAAACGACTAAAACATCGTGGTGTAATTTGTGAAAAATGTGGCGTTGAGGTTACCTTATCCAAGGTGCGACGCGAACGAATGGGGCATGTTGAATTGGCTTCGCCGGTTGCCCATATCTGGTTCCTGAAATCTCTTCCGTCCCGATTGGGCCTGGTTCTGGATATGATCTTAAGGGATATCGAGCGAGTACTTTATTTTGAGGCCTATGTCGTTACCGATCCTGGTATGACGCCACTTACTCGTGGTCAATTATTGACAGATGAAGATTACCTGAATAAAACGGAAGAATTCGGTGATGATTTCAGCGCTGCAATGGGTGCCGAAGGCATTCAGGCATTATTGAATAACCTGGATATCGAGAATGAAATTGCTTCCTTGCGCAGGGAAATTCAATCTACAGGCTCCGAAACAAAACTTAAAAAAATGGCGAAGCGTCTCAAGGTTATGGAGGCATTCTACAAGTCCGGTATTAAACCGGAGTGGATGATCTTGAAAGTTCTGCCTGTATTGCCGCCAGAGCTCAGGCCGTTGGTGCCGTTGGATGGTGGGCGCTTTGCGACCTCTGACCTTAATGATTTGTATCGTCGCGTGATTAATCGCAACAATCGTCTGAAAAGATTGCTGGAATTGCGCGCTCCTGAAATTATCGTGCGCAATGAAAAGCGAATGCTGCAGGAGTCAGTAGACTCATTGCTCGATAATGGGCGTCGCGGCAAGGCAATGACAGGTGCTAACAAACGCCCACTGAAATCCCTGGCAGATATGATTAAAGGCAAGGGGGGGCGTTTCCGACAAAATCTGCTGGGTAAACGTGTAGATTATTCTGGCCGCTCTGTCATTGTAGTTGGCCCGCAGTTGAAACTGCATCAGTGTGGGTTACCCAAAAAAATGGCGTTAGAGTTATTCAAACCATTTGTTTTTAATAAACTGGAAACAATGGGGATCGCCGGCACAATCAAAGCAGCCAAGCGAGAGGTTGAAAATGAAACGGCGGTAGTGTGGGATATACTGGAAGAGGTTATCCGTGAACACCCGGTTATGTTGAATCGCGCGCCCACGCTGCATCGACTTGGCATCCAAGCCTTTGAGCCCGTGCTGGTAGAAGGAAAGGCCATTCAATTGCATCCATTGGTGTGTGTGGCATTTAATGCGGATTTTGATGGTGATCAGATGGCTGTGCATGTGCCTTTGTCACTTGAAGCGCAAATGGAATGCCGCACGCTCATGTTATCAACCAATAATGTGCTGTCTCCCGCCAATGGTGAACCCATTATTGTGCCCTCGCAGGATATCGTATTAGGTCTGTATTACATGACGCGCGAGAAAATCGGTGCGCGTGGTGAAGGAATGTTTTTTTCTGATGTTTCAGAGGCGCTACGTGCTTATGAAAATCATGCTGTGGAATTGAATGCCAAAATCACTGTTAGAATTCCGGCGACTAGATTAGCCTTGTCAGAAGACGAGCGGGACGCTGGACTGCTCGTCAGGCAGGAAACCACCGTCGGAAGAGCATTAATATCCGAAATTCTGCCAGAGGGACTTCCCTTTGAGCTTATCAACAAGGCGCTGAAGAAGAAAGAAATTTCAAAGCTGATCAATGCAAGCTTCCGTTTGTGTGGATTAAGAGAGACCGTCATATTTGCTGACAAACTTATGTATTCCGGTTTCTCGTTTGCAACGCGTGCTGGCATATCTATCTGCCTGGATGACTTGCTTGCTCCCAAGCAAAAAGGTGAAATTATTCGTGAGGCGGAACAGGAAGTAAATGAAATCGCGATGCAGTACGCATCTGGCCTGGTGACGCAAGGTGAGCGTTATAACAAAGTTATTGATATCTGGGGACATGCAGGCGATCAGGTGGCTAAAGCGATGATGGAGCAGTTGAGTATAGAGCCAGTAATGGATCAGAAAACCGGCAAGGCCAAAATAGATGAAAATGGCGATGTAGTAACGCAGGAATCATTTAACTCCATTTATATGATGGCTGATTCCGGGGCAAGGGGTTCTGCTGCCCAGATCCGGCAATTGTCGGGTATGCGTGGTTTGATGGCCAAACCTGACGGATCTATTATCGAGACCCCGATCACCGCGAATTTCCGTGAGGGGCTGAATATTCTTCAGTATTTTATTTCAACACATGGCGCGAGAAAAGGATTGGCAGATACGGCGCTTAAAACGGCCAATTCCGGGTACCTGACGCGCCGTCTGGTGGACGTAACACAAGATCTCGTAATTATCGAGGAAGATTGCGGGACAGATGATGGCGTGGCGATGAAGGCTCTGGTCGAGGGAGGAGATGTAATAGAGCCTCTGCGTGAGCGAATTCTTGGCAGGGTTGCTGCAAATGACATAGTTGATTCGTCCTCAGGAAAAACAATTCATCCTGCCGGTGAAGTTATAAATGAAGATGCGGTTGATAAAATTGACGAATATGGCGTTGATGAAGTCAAGGTGCGTACTGCGCTTACTTGTAAAGTCAAATACGGGCTCTGTGCAAAATGCTATGGTCGCGATCTTGGCAGGGGAATGCTGGTAAATGTTGGTGAAGCGGTTGGCGTTATCGCGGCTCAATCTATCGGGGAGCCAGGTACTCAGTTGACTATGAGAACCTTCCATATCGGCGGGGCTGCTTCAAGAGCAATCGCAGTCAGTCAGGTTGAAAGTAAATCCAACGGTATCGTTCATTATTCCCAAAATGTCCGCTACGTCAAAAATGCCCAGAATGAGTTGATCGTAATCTCGCGTAGTGGAGAAGTCCTGATACAAGACGAAAGTGGGCGCGAGCGCGAGAGGCATAAAATACCTTATGGCGCAAAACTGCTGGTGTCTGACAATGAAACAATCAGGGCTGGTCAGATTCTCTCATCGTGGGAGCCGCATAGGCGTCCGATCATTGCCGAATATTCTGGAAAAGTGCGTTTCGAAAATGTGGAAGAGGGGGTAACCGTTGTCAAGCAGACTGACGAGATAACGGGATTGGCTACTTTGGTGGTAATAGATCCAAAGCGCAGGGGTGGGGTACAAGCAAAAGGATTGCGACCAATGGTCAAATTCCTGGATGAGAATGATCAGGAAATTATAATTGCGGGCAGCGATCAGCCCGTTGGCATTACTTTCCAGGTTGGTGCAATCATTACCGTAAAAGATGGCCAGCAGGTTGAGATTGGAGAAGTTTTGGCGCGTATTCCGCAGGAAACTTCAAAAACTCGTGATATTACAGGTGGCTTGCCACGGGTTGCAGAGTTGTTTGAAGCCAGGGTGCCAAAGGATTCCGGACTGCTGGCCGAAGCAACGGGTACAGTAACCTTTGGTAAAGATACCAAAGGAAAGCAGCGTCTGGTAATTACCGATCTTGACGGTGTCTCGCATGAATATTTGATCCCAAAAGACAAGCACGTCACTGCGCATGATGGCCAGATCGTTAACAAAGGAGAGCCAATTGTAGATGGGCCGGTTGATCCGCGCGATATTTTGCGTTTGCAGGGAATCGAGGCGCTGGCGCGTTACATTAGTGATGAGGTGCAGGACGTCTATCGTCTGCAAGGTGTGCGTATTAATGACAAACATATCGAAGTTATTGTGCGCCAAATGCTTCGTCGCGTATTGATTACAAATTCCGGGGATTCCGGTTTTATTCAGGGTGAACAGGTTGAACGCGCCGAAGTCTTGACCGAAAATGAAAAGCTTATTGTGCAAGATAAACAGCCTGCCACTTATGAGTATGTTTTATTGGGAATTACCAAGGCATCGCTTTCTACTGATTCATTTATTTCCGCTGCTTCATTCCAGGAAACGACCCGTGTTCTAACCGAAGCTGCCATCATGGGTAAAAAAGACGATTTACGTGGACTTAAGGAAAACGTTATTGTCGGCAGATTAATCCCAGCGGGAACTGGATTGTCCTTTCATACGATGCGCAAGATGCAAAAATCCAGACCAGCAGATATTTTTGAGGACAATAGTAGTTTGGCAGAAAAAATTATTGAGTAAAATAATGCGGTGTGTGGTCATGGTAATTTGCTTGACATTACCCATGTTGAAGCAGTAGTCTTGCCGCAAAATGATGATGTCAGTTTTTTGACACCATCGTTTGGATTTTACGACAAGCGAAATACCTACAGATTCATGTTTATTTTTTATTAACGAGATGAAGCAATCATGCTTGACATAAAGAGGAGAGAGACATGCATGCCAGATTTTGGCTGAAGAGAGTGCTGCCAGCTTTAGGATTGATGCTGGTCAGCTGGGGATTACAGGCGAACATATCGACGGTTCCGGATGTGACGTATGAAGCGCTGGGGCTGGATCGCAGCAAGGCAACGCCGAAAGAGACACATGAAGCGTTAGTCAAGCGTTACAAAGATCCTGCGCAAGGTGCTGGCAAGGGTACGATGGGACAGTACTGGGAGCCGATACCATACAGCATG
>JAVVEX010000057.1:0-12378 GCA_032251195.1 Nitrosomonas sp. | reverse complement strand
TGATCTGCCGAGATCTTTACCAACAGGTTACACCGCTTCCTTCTCCCTTGTCATACACCAGAAATGATCATAGCTCCTGCAAGCAACGTCGGCATGAAAGCCAGATGAATGAGTCGCCACCAATATGGTGTTGCTGGCATATAGAAGCTGATTATAGCGGCAATGCAGGCCTGCAACCCTGCTGCTTGGAACCAGTTAATGTTCCACGGCAGCAAAATGATTATCACGACTGTGACCATCAGGCTGACTGATTGTATGGCGATTGCTTTTATTGCTTGATGATTCAAGGTTGTGGCCCGATTACCCATTATTGCTGAGATTGTATGTTTTGTTCTATTGTTTCCGGGTTGATACCATCCGAGTTTTGTATCTCCATGCTCTGGTTTTCACGATTGATGGACTCTTCTGCTTTCTTGTTCATGACGATAATGCTGATGCGACGGTTGAATGGATTGTATGGATCATTTTTGTCAAATAGTACCGCCGAAGACAGACCGACTACGCGCAGCATTTTTTCAGGATACATTCCGCCAGCAATGAGTTCGCGCCGAGAAGCATTGGCGCGATCCGCCGATAACTCCCAGTTGCTGTAGCTTTTTTCTCCACTGGGGTAGGGTGTAGCGTCGGTGTGTCCGGAAAGGCTGACCTTGTTGCGCACATCATTGAGTGTTTTACCGATTTCCCGCAGAATTTCCCGTGTGTAGGGCTGGAGTTCAGCCTTGCCAATCGCAAACATAGGTCTGTTTCGCTCATCAACGATCTGAATTCGCAGCCCCTCGGAAGTGATGTCCAGTAAGAGTTGTGCCTTGTAATTTTTGAGTACAGGATTATTCTCAATGGAATATTCTATCTTCTTTTTCAGTTTCTTGAGCTGCTGCAGCTCAACGCGCTCTTGTAATGCCAACGCTGCTTTGAGGTCGACCGATTGTTTCAGGTTCTCAAAATCGGCGCGCTTGCGTTGTCCTGTTTGCCGCGTCAGGTCTTCCCCGCCTCCCTTGAGAATACTGGAACTGTCACCACTGCCATCCCCGCCTTGTAACGCAACTTTCAGTGGTGTTTTAAAATAATCTGATATCCCTTCCTTGTCCCCTTGTGTGGTGGAACCCAATAACCACATCAGCAAAAAGAAAGCCATCATGGCCGTAACGAAGTCGGCGTAAGCAATCTTCCATGCTCCGCCATGATGGCCGCCACCGATCACTTTCTTGATGCGTTTGATAACAATTGGTTTTTGTGCGAGATTTTCAGCCATTTCCAGTCCGATAAAAGTTGCCGTGTCGCTTTATTTTGCTTTACTTTGCTTGACGTGACTTTCAAGTTCCATGAAGGATGGGCGCTCGGTAGAAAATAATACTTTTCTGCCAAATTCGACCGCAAGTGCCGGTGCATAGCCATTGAGATTTGCCAGCAAAGTGACTTTGATACATTCGAGTAATTTGCTTGACTCATGTAATCTTTGTTCCAGGCGGCTGGCCAGTGGGCTGATAAAACCGTAGGCAAGCAAAATTCCAAGAAAGGTTCCAACCAGCGCTGCTGCAATCAATTTTCCCAGCTCCGCAGGTGGAATACCAACTGATTCCATTGTATGTACTACCCCCATGACTGCTGCGACGATACCGAAAGCAGGCAGTCCATCACCAAGTTTACTGATAACATGAATCGGTACTTCGCCCTCCTGATGATGGGTTTCAATTTCACCATCCATTAGATTTTCGATTTCCATTGGATTCAGATTTCCACCAACCATAAGGCGAAGATAATCTGTGATAAATTCTATGACATGATGATCTGATAATATTTTGGGATATTTGGTGAAAAGCGGACTTTTATCGGGCGCATCCACATCCGCTTCGATTGACATTAGGCCTTCCTTGCGAATTTTCCCCAGTATTTCGTAAAGTAATGTCATTAATTCCATGTAAACTGCTTTGGTATATTTTGCGCCTTTGAATATGTGTGGTAGCGCGGTCAATGTCGCTTTAATCGCCTTTCCTGAATTACCAACGAAAAATGCGCCCAACGCTCCTCCGCCAATCATGAGTAATTCGACAGGCTGAACCAGTGACCCCAAATGACCACCAGCCAGAGCAAAGCCGCCAAATACAGAAATTATGACAACGAGATAACCGATAGATACCAACATATTAATTTTTCCTTTGGAAATTTTCATACTGTAACGGCTTGAGACGGACTGACTTTAGGAGACTGTCCGAGAATGGCGCTCATTAGCGAAGGTAAAGCTGGCTGAGTTGGATTTTGGATTATTTGAAGCGAATATTGGGTGTGTCAGGAAACATTTTTGCAAGTAACAATGCGTTGTGACAAAATTTGAGTTTTTAGAAACATCCTTAACAAATTCAAGGAGAATTATTTTAATGATCAAAGTATTGTTGGCTAATCCCAGAGGATTTTGCGCGGGGGTTGATCGTGCCATTGAAATTGTAGAGCGTGCGCTTGAGATGCATGGGGCGCCGATTTATGTGCGGCATGAGGTCGTCCATAATCGTTTTGTTGTCGAAGGGTTGGAAAGAAAAGGCGCAATTTTTGTAGAAAATTTGCACGAAGTGCCAGAAGGCAGCATTCTCATTTTCAGTGCGCATGGAGTTTCCAATGGGGTGCGCAAAGAGGCGGCCAAGCGTGAATTGAAAATATTTGATGCGACTTGTCCGCTTGTGACCAAAGTGCATGTCGAGGTTGCGAAAATGAGCAGAGAGGGTAAGGAAATCATCATGATCGGCCATCAGGGGCATCCCGAGGTTGAGGGAACCATGGGACAGATTGAGAAAGACAATGGATTGATTTATCTCGTGGAAACAGCTGAAGATGTCGCCAGCTTGCAGGTTGAGGATGAAAATAATTTAACTTACGTGACACAAACCACTTTATCAATGGACGATGCTGCGAGGGTTATCGAGTCGCTGAAGCAGCGCTTTCCAAAAATTACCGGTCCGAAGAAAGATGATATTTGCTACGCTACGCAGAATCGTCAGGATGCTGTTAAAAAAATGATTACTCAATGTGATCTGGTGATCGTGGTGGGTTCCCCGAATAGTTCCAACTCAAATCGTTTGTGTGAAGTTGCCAGGAATGCGCATGTCGAGGCGTATATGGTTGACCAGGCAGAACAGCTGCAAGAGGGTTGGTTTAGGGGTAAGCGTTGCGTAGGCATTACCGCAGGTGCTTCCGCACCAGAGATACTGGTTCAGCAGGTATTGGAGAGGTTGGAGCAGATTGTTGCCGATCAGACTGATCAGGGAGTGGTTATAGAGGAATTGGAGGGCGTGGTCGAGTCAGTTACTTTCCCTTTGCCCAAAACCGAACCACTCAACCTGAGCAAGCTTATTCAATAACTGGCAGATCGATGAGCGGCGGTTTGCCATCCTTGTTGGTAAGGGGAAATGGCAAAAGGCTGCTTACGCTTTTCGATTTCGTTTAATAGTATTTCAGTACTGCCTGGTGCCATGGTCATGCCATAGCGGAAGTGCCCACTATTTACATAAAAATTTTTTAATGCGGGATGGCGACCGATTGTCGGCAGATTGCCAGGACTGGCGGGTCTAAGACCGGCCCAATGCTGGAGTAGCGGCGTGTTTCTCAATGCTGGCAGCAGGTTGCCTGCCCAATCAGAAAGGCGGTTACGGGCATCGGTAGTGGTCTGCTTGTTAAATCCTGTATCTTCAGTAGTGCTGCCAACCAGAATATGGCCATCCTGTCGGGGAATGAGGTAATGTGCCTGCTCTACAACCACAGACTGGATTGTGCGATGTGGAAGTCTGTACAGTAGTATCTGACCACGGATTGGCCTGATATCGAGATTAAGTGCGTGCTCGCCAAGTATCCGGCTGCTCCAGGCGCCTGCGGTCAGAATGTATTGATCGGCAGTCAGTTGCCCATGGGATGTCTGTAGTCCAGTAACCTTGAGGTTGCAAGTCGTCAGGCGAGATACTTCACAGTGCTCGATAATGTTGCCGTGGAGTTGTTCGATGCGTTGCCGTAATGCGCGCAATAAACGCGGATTGCGTACTTGTGCTACTTCTGGCATAAACAGTGTCGGATATGTGGATTGGTCTGTGCGATGCCCGCTGATATTTTCTGGATCATCATAAGTAAGTAATCGCTGCCTGATCATGACTGAGTGGGCGGCGCACCAGTCCAGTGCTCTTGTCTGATGATTGCGATCTGGACGCATAATGTGCAATCCACAAACGTGGTATTCAGGATCAATGCCGGTCTGAGTTTTGAGTGCCGTGGTCCACTGAGGATAGAGTGAGGCGCTGTACATCGCCAGTTGGTTGACGGTTTCCGAGTAATCCCAGGGAAGTAGAGTTGATAAGATGCCGCCGCCCGCCCATGATGCCTCGTCACCAGCAATACCCCGTTCCAGCAGGGTAACTGAAGCACCGGTTTCGAGTAATCGGGCTGTCATGGCAAGCCCAACGATGCCGGCACCAATTACAATGAAATCTTTTTTCACGACGCTATCCGCTTGATCGGCACGAAATCATGCCATGATTGTAGTTGATCAGAAAGCTGAATTATGTATCTTTCGTTAACTTCTGAGAAAATGTATAAAAATCTGTACAATATCAGGGTAAAAGGTCACAATTACGAAGCATGATCATACTTTGATTAATAGATATCTCTAAAAATATTGATATCCTGGATTCCGCACCGCAGCGAGTTGTATTTTAGAAAGTAGCTAGGGTCTGTTGACATTTGATAAAAACACTTGCAGTATCAGTGGGTTACGATTTATTCCCGCAATTGTAAGTGATTGTTTTTAAATATCTATTTCTGAAATGTCAACAGACCCTAGACAAATCTGCTGTATGCTAATTTTTTCGTGAAGCTAAATTGCATTTCTATTCAACCAATTGACGAGTAGCTGCATCGTGATGAAAGTTCTGGTTATTCATGGGCCCAATCTGAATCTGTTGGGTGTGCGCGAACCCGCAGTGTACGGATGTAAATCCTTGGAAGATATTAACAGGAATCTGGCGGGAATGGCGCAGGCAGCTGCTATTGAGTTGGTAACACTGCAGAGTAATGCTGAACATGTATTGATTGAGCGAGTGCAGGAGGCAATGTGCGATGGAACAAGTTTTATTATCATTAACCCTGCCGGGCTGACTCATACCAGCATTGCCTTGCGGGATGCGCTGGCCGCTACCCGACTGCCTTTTATCGAAGTGCACCTTTCCAATATCCATGCGCGCGAAGCTTTTCGCCGGACATCCTATTTTTCTGATATTGCGGTGGGTGTCATTAGTGGCTTGGGTGCGATAGGATATGAGCTTGCGCTAAAGTTTGCACTGGAAAGCACGCCCTAATTTTTGTGTTCTGTCGGACAGAACCTGGGAATTCCCCTGATAGCATTCTGGAGAAAAATATGGATTTGAGAAAACTGAAGAAACTAATTGAACTGGTTGAAGAATATAGCATTACAGAGTTGGAGATTACCGAGGGTGAAGAGAAAGTTCGAATCAGTAAATCCATAACGTATACTCAACCTGTAATGGCCGCGCAGCAACAATTCAATTCTGCCATTGCAGCAGATACCGTCGGGCAGATAGAAGAACCCGAATCTGATGTCGGATTGCCTTCGGGGCACGTTATTAAATCGCCAATGGTGGGTACTTTTTACCGTGCATCCGCACCGGGCACCAAACCTTTTGCCGATGTAGGGCAAATTGTCAAGACGGGGGATACGCTGTGCGTCATTGAGGCAATGAAACTCCTGAATGAAATTGAAGCTGACCGAGATGGTAAGATCAAAGCAATTCTGCTGGAAAATGGACAGCCAGTTGAGTATGGTGAGCCATTGTTTGTCATCGAATAAATAATATGGTCAGTTATCCTTTCTTGAACCTTCTACCTGAAGTTATTCCCCATTTTTGAAAATATGTTTGAAAAAATATTGATTGCTAATCGTGGTGAGATAGCATTGCGGATCCAGCGTGCGTGCCGTGCAATGGGTATCAAGACTGTCTCGGTGTATTCGGAAGCGGATGCGGAAGCCAAATATGTCAAACTGGCTGACGAATCAGTTTGTATTGGCCCTGCGATTTCCGCACAAAGCTATCTCAATATTCCTGCCATTATCAGTGCTGCTGAAGTAACGGATGCAGAAGCAATTCATCCGGGCTATGGTTTTTTATCCGAGAATGCCGACTTTGCGGAAAGAGTGGAGAAGAGTGGTTTCTTTTTCATTGGCCCACGTCCAGAAACGATACGGTTGATGGGAGATAAAGTCAGCGCTAAAAATGCTATGCGTCAGGTGGGAGTGCCCTGTGTACCTGGCTCGGATGGCGCATTGCCGGAATCTGTAGAAGAAGTCAAACGCATTGTCAAGGAAATCGGTTATCCGGTAATTATCAAGGCTGCTGGCGGCGGTGGCGGACGTGGAATGCGCGTCGTGCATACCGAAGCCGCACTCTCCAATGCAGTCATTACGACTCGTAACGAAGCACATGCCGCATTCGGCAATGCGACCGTTTATGCAGAAAAATACTTGGAGAATCCTCGTCATATCGAGTTTCAGGTGTTGGCGGATGAATATGGTAACGTGGTACATTTGGGAGAGCGGGACTGCTCTATGCAGCGGCGGCATCAAAAAATACTTGAAGAGGCGCCGGCACGAGGAATCCCTCCCAGGTTGCGCGATAAGATCGGTGAACGGTGTGCGGATGCGTGTACCCGGATCAATTATCGTGGGGTAGGAACTTTTGAATTTTTGTATGAAAACAATGAATTCTATTTTATCGAAATGAATACTCGCTTGCAGGTCGAGCATCCTGTGACCGAAGCCATCACCGGTATTGATCTGGTGCAGGCGCAAATCTATGTGGCGGCTGGAGAAAAACTGACCTTGCGGCAGAAAGATATTACTTTCAAGGGTCATGCCATAGAATGCCGGATTAATGCGGAAGACCCTTATCAGCTTACCCCGTCAGCGGGACGTATTACGCAGTACCATGCGCCGGGCGGGCCGGGAATCAGGGTGGATTCGCACATCTATCACAATTATCGGGTGCCGCCTTATTATGATTCCATGATTGCGAAAATCATCGCTTATGGGGATGATCGGGAGGCGGCAATCGCTCGTATGCGTATAGCATTATCGGAAATGGTGATCGAGGGAATCAAAACAAATATTCCATTGCACCTGGATTTGTTGTCGGATAGCAATGTACTGGGAGATGCCGTTTCAATCCATTACCTCGAACAAAAACTCTCAAGATATAACAAAAAGTAACTGGTGATGTATATCGCGGCAATATTGTAATTTACACATGTTCTGGCTATCGCTGACTTTTCGGGTGAATACGCTTCATGTAGATGCCGTTAGTGACTGTCTGTTGGAATTGGGCGCGTTATCGGTTGATGTACACGATGCAGAGGCTGGGACGACTCGAGAGCAGGCCCTGTTCGGCGAACCTGGTGCACCTTTGCTGAAATTCTGGGAGCAGGTAGAGCTAACCGTGCTGCTTGAACCTGATTGTGATGTTGTGGCAATCATGCAAGCAGTCAAGCAGTCGGTGAACCTGTTAACACAGCCTGCTTATTGCGTGACCAGCGTGCAGGAGCAAGACTGGGTCAGATTGACTCAGTCACAATTTTCGCCCATTCAGATTTCGCAGCGGCTATGGATTGTGCCATCCTGGCATGCACCACCTGATCCGGCTGCCATCAATTTACAATTGGATCCGGGGCTGGCATTTGGCACGGGTAGTCATCCAACGACCCGATTATGTCTGGATTGGCTCGAAAAATCTGTGCAGTTATCGGATAGCGTACTCGATTATGGTTGTGGTTCGGGCATCTTGGCGATTGCCGCCCTCAAGCTGGGTGCGAACAGAGTAATTGGTGTTGATATTGATCCAAACGCCATAACGGCTAGCCTCGATAACGCGGCAATCAATCACTGCGATATGCGCCGATTATCATTCGGCAGCCACTTTTCCCCATCTGATCGTGCCAACGCGACGGACGAATCATCTGTAATCACACTGGTGGTTGCCAATATCCTCGCAAATCCATTGATCGTGCTGGCACCAATACTGATGCATGCCTTGCAGCCCGGAGGGCGTATCGGGCTATCTGGCATCCTGGAAACCCAAGCCGAAGAGGTGATGCAGATTTACAACCAGTATTTCAGAATGCGGATCGCGGCACGCGAACAGGGCTGGGTGCTGCTGACAGGTGAAAAATTGCCTGCCAGGGTTGTATGATATTCATAACGCGCTGCACAAATTGCCGTACTGTATTTCGCTTGACTGTGGCGCAGCTGCAAATACAAGATGGGCAGGTGCGCTGTGGGCAATGCGGATGCGTATTTAATGCTTTTCCGGTACTGTCGATGGTTGCTGATGCCCGGATAACATCAATTACGCCCATAACCGTAGCTGGACAAGGTGAGCAATCGATTGGGACAACTACAGAAATAACCGATCCTGCGGAGGATGGTTTTGATTTCCTCGACCCTCCTGCGACGCGCCAGCAACCTCCCCGCAGCTTAAGGATATCGAGTTATTTCTTATTGGTATTACTGTTGTGGCAAGTTATGCATGGTTGTCGCAATGAACTTGCCATCGCATTGCCCGCATGGCGTAGTTTTCTGGAAAATTATTGTGCTGTTGCGCAATGCGATATTGCGCTTCCACAGCAGCTTGCCTTGATAAGCCTGGAATCCTCGGAGTTGCGGTTTATTCCTGCTGATGATGTGTCTGATGAAGTCAGTCTGATAGTGACAATACGCAACCGTGCCGCATTTGCGCAGCAACTGCCGATATTGTTGCTCAGTCTGACTGATGTTGGCGATGACCGTGTGCTTGCAAGCCGAGTGCTGCATCCACAGGATTATCTCGTACCCGCAATGCCGGATGCAGTCAGGACGGGCTTTCCTGCCAGAAGTGAAATTCTAATTCGACGCCATTTCAGGCTTGAAGGGATCAAGGCAACGGGATATCGATTGGAGCTACGTTATCCGTAGTTCTTTATCTCATGAAAAAAAAAGGTGACCGGATAATATCCACAGTCACCTTTACAGGGGGGAGCTAATCTTTGTTGAATGCGGGTTTCTATTGATTTGGGCCCGATGCGACAATCAGCAAAATTTATGTACTACTTCAGCTTCATACAATTTGCATAATAAGTGACCGTTGCAGGCCAGTCTGAAAAAATACCCAGAATGCCAACTTGCTTTGCCAGCACATCAAGCGTGACGTATTTGTCTCCATCATTGTTGACGACTGCATCCGTTGTTTGATGGTACCAGGCACCATCATTGACCAGGGGTGCGGAACGCTCAAGCGTCCAGGTGATGATATCGAGTCCTGCTTCCTTTGCTTTTCTAGCATAAATCGACGGAACAATTTTCTGGTTGTCACCGACAGCGACAAGCATCCACATTGGTGGCGCGATAATGCCGATTCCTGCGGCAACGAGTTCCTGCATGTCAGGTTGCCAGGTAGAAGGATTGGTATGATCAAACTGCGGGTCATCATAGCGTCCGTCGAGATAGACTGCTTGTTTTCCAAAAACAGGTTCATTCTCGATCCAGTAGCGCACATCTTCAAGGTTAAAGGATTGTGCGTAGACATCTTTTGGATTGACACCTGCCGCTTTGTACTCATCGATCAATTTCTGCGCGTAATCCTCCTGGGTGAAATCCCCCTGGAACGGCATTGGTACCAGCGCCTCCTTCAATTCCGGTGTCATTTTCCGCCGCAGGCTTTTGAACAGCTCAATGCTTTCCTTGTGGGTCATGAGCGTCCCTTTGCTGGCATAAAGATCGGTACGCCACGGCGCGGTCCCGCCCAGAAATCCCGCCACCGTTCGTGCGGCGGGATTGCTGGCGTCCATCTTACCCGTCAGTTGCTTGAATTCGGCAAGTGTGATGTCGCTAGTACAGCATTTGGCTGATGCTGGCCTGATGACTTCACCGGTAGCGGAGTCAATTTCAGCGGGCGTAAATGGCTCGGAACATTTCGCAGCCAGCTCAGGGATGGCGAGAATATTAGTGGTCGTATGCAGATCGCATTGTGAATGGCGGCAGACCAATTCACGATCATGGGTAAAAGTAACATCGCATTCCAGAATTCCTGCGCCCATTCTAGCGGCAGCAAGATAAGACTCGCGAGTGTGCTCCGGAAATTGTAAGGCTGCGCCTCGGTGGCCAATTGAAAAATTGCTGGCCTTGAATGGTCCTTCCGAACATGAAAGTAGTTTTGTTTTGAGCGGACTTTCATCCATATCATCAATCAGGAAGAAAGGTCGTGGCCCTAATTCCACATTAAAATGCCGTGCTTTAAGCTTTTTGAGCTCTTTGGATGGCTTTGTCTTGATAGAGTTACTATCGAAAGATGCGGCCATGGTGGCTTGCAGCATCAAACCAGGTACTATCAGAGCGATCGTTGTTGCAATTACTTTGAAGTAAATCATGGCAGTTTTCCTCATACTGAGTCGTTGTATGCACTAGAGAATCTCTCATCCATTTGAACGAAGAGATTAATGCGTATGCTACTGCCAGTTTATGACGTTATGATTGCTTGGAGATTAAGAGCTGGTGACATGTAACCCAAGCAAGGTAATGGTTTATTGAGCGCCGGCAAGCTCCGTGCGTGTCTGCCAGGGGTGATTTGTGAGATGGCGCTTGAGTCCTGATAATATTGCATCGGTCAGCTGATGCTGATATTGCTCGCTGCGAAGTTTTTTTTCTTCGGTTTTGTTGCTGATAAAAGCAGTCTCGATCAGAATGGAAGGAATGTCGGGCGATTTTAATACCGCAAAACCAGCCTGTTCGACATGTTTCTTGTGCAGGTGATTGACAGCGCCGATCTCAGACAATACCTTGCTGGCCAGGCGTATGCTTTCATCAATGGTGGCTTTCATTGAAAGATCCAGCAGCGTTTGTTTTAAATAGTGGTTCCTGTTATCCAGCGTAATTCCACCAATCAGGTCGGCGTTATTTTCCTTTTTTGCGAGCCAGCTTGCGGTAGTCGATGTGGCGCCGTTCTCGGATAGTGCATACACTGAAGATCCATGCGCCTGTTTGCGTGGCGCGGCATCGGCATGAATGGAAACAAATAGATCGGCATTGGCTTTTCTTGCTCTGGCGCGACGTTCTGCCAGGGATAAAAAGTAGTCGCCATCACGAATCAGAACGGCTCGTATGTTAGGCTCCTTATCCAGTTTGGTCTTGAGTTTTTTTGCAATGGACAAGGTGATTTGCTTTTCATGGGTGCCATGATCGCCGACAGCGCCCGGATCCTTGCCGCCATGGCCGGCATCAATGGCGATGATAAATAGCCGTCTTCTGTCAGGTTTGCGGCTGATTGCCGCAACGAGTATGGGTGCAGCAATGGGGGAGGGTGCAGAGGTGACATCTGACTTTCTCTCTCTCAGCAATGCCAGGATCGGGTCATGAGTGGTATTTTTTGCGGTCAGGTCAGGTGGAAACATATCCAGCACCAGCCTGTGCGCAAATCGATCCACGGGATTGAGTGTAAAGGTTCTGGGGACAACGTCTGTTTTTAAAGCAATGACTAGGCGAACGCCTGTTTTGCTGATGCGCTCGATGTGCAAGGCTTTGACCAGACGGTCATGCGCATTGATTTTTTGGGGCAGGGTTTCCACTGAGGATAACAAATTGATATTCTCCAGATCAAGCGTGATCTGTTTGGGTGAGCTCATCAGGTTGATCGAGAAATGAACCGGCCTGGTGGATTCCAGTGTAATGCGCGTATGCTCCGGGCCTGCATAATAACGGGCAGCTTTGATCATGTTGCTGGCGACGGCGCCATTGGTGAGCAGCGCAGCCAGTAGAATAATCAGATATAAAAACGGTAAGGTGCGATGGCCTGAGGGATTGTGGCCGGGTTTTCCTAGCGAAGATTCAGGGTTTGCCAGTGTTGTAAACATTGTATTCCTGCTCCCGTGTTTGCTTTGATCATGGCGATTCTGCCAAAACTGGCGTCATCGAGTGTAATGTCCAGGTTGGGTAAACTTAAAAATCCGATTGCTTTTGCGGGTCATTCAATCAGGCAAATCGAGACCGCGTTCAAATATTTTGGGAAGTCCGCATCTGCTCATTCATCGAGATTTATGAATCTATAGGAATCAAAATGATACAAGTATAACCTAGAAGTTTTATAGATTTCAGCCAAATTATAGGTGAGGTCGGAGCTAATTTGTTCAAAAACTAATCATAATCAAATTCAAGGAATGATTTATAGATATGAACAAATGAATGTTTTTAGTGTAAAAAGCGTTCATGAGAATCAGTTTTGAGCAATTAAATATTGGCTATGTCACAATTAATTGTTGAAATTGCCTTGTTTTCCCAAGAGCTGATAAAAAACAGAAAGTTGGTGTGAT
>JAVVEX010000056.1:0-12423 GCA_032251195.1 Nitrosomonas sp. | reverse complement strand
CAGCGGCCAGTTTTAATAACATAATTCATCCTCACCCGAAAGGGATCTCTTTGTACTTTATCATGAGGATGAATCGTAATGACATCAGAATTTCCAGCGCATTTTGCGAGCAATTATCAATGTCTGCTCAATCCAGGTAAAAACGCATCAAAAATGGCAGGTTGAGCGGAACAGGTTGCTGCAATGGCAACTTTTAGCGGTGGGATTTTGGGTGTGACGCGAAACAGAACCCGATGCCACCACATCGATCAGAGAGATATTTCCATAACAAGCAGATTCATGGCAGCCCCACCGGGCTTGTCCAACACAAATGGTTCAGATTGTGGCTCGCTTCGCGATCACAATCTAACCTTACTCGTTATGCATTTTTTTTGAGAAGCTCCCTTGCTTTTATTAGGCGCTCTGACAATTTCTTTGGGCCAACTCCTGGAGCCTTTGCCTGTCTTTCGTACCGTTCCAATATTTCTACTTCTTTTCTGTACTGTTTTTCTTTTCGGTAAATAATTGCTAACTGTTCATAATACCAAGGCGCTACACCCCAACTACTTTCCGTGCGCCCCTCACTTAGAAAGGAAAATTTGTCATTGACTGCTGGGGCAGAATTCTTCTTTTTTGATTCTGCCTCTGTTGCATTAACGTACTTTATTAGAAGCTCTATTGCCTCTTTATTTCTACCGTCACGCTTTAATTTGTTAATTGTCTCGACACTATCAAAATAGTTCTCGCCAGCCATTACTATTCTTCCTATTATTTACTATTTACGGCGACAGTTTACTAAATACACCAATTATGCCATATTGCCAGCATGCGGAATTACGGTGACAGCTTACTAAATACACCAATTGTGTCATATTGTCAGCATGGCTCGCTTACCTCGTATTGTCATTCCCGACTATCCTTAAGTGTATTTAGTAAACTGTCACCGTAAATCTTGTTGTTTTTAAATTTGAGCGTCAGTTTTCGGGCAGACACTATGTAATAAACAGCAGCGCTATCAACTAAATCAGACCCATGGCAGGGTGTTTAGTCAAAGCAACCAGCACAATGTATAAGAAAACAATTTGCGCTAGTATCCAGGCAATCAGCTTGGTTTTTCGCGTCTTGCCAAATCTGAAAGCCATCATTCCCAGAACGATGTAGATGATTAATCCGATAATTTTTGCCGCCAACCAGGGTTCTTCTGCTGGGTTTCTGTGTGTCAAAACTGCCAGGGTGATGGCGCTGGCAAGCAGTACGGTGTCATTGACATGAGGAAAAATTTTTATCCAGCGTCGCTGCAATGCGGGTGAAGCTTGCAGCATCCATACACCACGAAGCAAAAACAGGAGATAACTTATCGCAACGCTTGCAATATGTACATTTTTTAGTACGAAATAATCCATAAAGCTCTCTTAAAACATGAGCCAACCGTGGCTACCAGCAACTGCGCCCGCAACGGTAATCAGGCTGATGCTTAGTAAAATCCAATGAAAACGCTGCATTTTTTTAAACGTCGCTACCGATACCTGCTGGGCGCTTGTTTCAACGCGGCGGCGCAGCACATTGGGTTCCAGGATAAACAATAAAACCGAGAACAGTAACCAAACGAAGACCATTGCGTGCATCCACCAGTATCGTAGTTCACCAAAACGGCTCCAGGCGTGCAGAACATGTACCATATAAAACCCGCTCAGCCCCACCAGCAAGGTGATGACTCTTGCCTGCGCCGCAAATCGTTTTTCAAATTTTCTAAAAAATTCAATACGATCCTGTGCTGAAGTCATCTGTATCAACAAGGGCAGCAACACGCTTGTCACCATGGCAACACCACCAATCCATATCACTACACCAACCACGTGTAGGGCTCTCGCCAGTAACAGATCATTCATTGTTCTTTGGATTTAATCAGGTGGATAGCAAATTCCTTCAGGCCGTAGCCCATTTATTGGCCTCATCATAATCATAAAAAACCATCACCTCGGCCTCAGTCAGTAAGTTGGAAATCCAGGCACTCCAGGCCTGCCATTGATTATCGGTTACTACCGCAACCCTGCGAATTTCATTGCCATGTTCACGCACGAACACCAGCTCTCCCCAAGCCACATCGACTGTATAGGACAGCATATCGCGCAAATCCAGCAATATATTCACTTTGCCGCTCAAATGCGCCTGATAAAGCACTTCATCTTCAAACTGTCGAAAGTCCTCCAGGGTGAACTCTCCGGCAATTGCTATGGTAATCAAATGGCTATCTTTATCTATACTGATCATTTCGACTTGCTCCAGTTAGCGTCATAGGGGTTATAATTAATTTTCAGGCAGTGTTTCATGCTAACAAAAAAGGCTCAATCTCGCGCCGCAGAAATTGATGAAAATGTGCCATGCCTGCTTCCATCGGTATCTGATAAGGCCCGGCTTCGGTGATTCCTTGCTGATAAAGCGCACGCCTGCCCGCAGTCATTCGTCGGCAAATTTCGTCATCCTCCCTGGCTGTTTCCTGATAGGCGGCCTGCCCTGCCTCAACAAATTCGCGTTCAAACAATGCTATTTCTTCTGGATAATAAAACTCGACAACATTAGTGCAACTTTCCAGGCCAGTCGGCAAAATCGTGCTGATCACCAGTGTATGTGGATACCATTCCAGCATTATATTCGGATAGTAAAGCAGCCAGACTGCGCCATGTGGCGGTAATTGCCCGTGATATCGCTGCATGACAAGCTCGCGCCATTTCTGGTACGCAGCTGACTCAACCGTGGTTGTTTCGGTGCGCATTCCAACCATCTGCACGCTATGCCAGTCAGAAAATATCCACTCGAGCTGATTGACATCGACAAACTGACCCAACCCTGGATGAAAGGTATCAACATGATAATCTTCCAGATATACCTCAATAAAGGTTTTCCAGTTACATTGATAATGATCAACCCGTACCCGATCAAGTACGTGGCCAGAGAAATCGAATTCATCCAGATGCAGGTTGTCCAGATCCTGCTGGATGTTACGTTGCCCATCAAAGAGCAGCCCGTTCCATTGCTGCAATGGCTTTCTTCCCAAATCCAGGCATGGATTCTGCTTGAAGTGCGGCGCCCCCAGCAATTTACCATCAGTTGCGTAAGTCCAGCGATGTATCGGGCAGACGATATTACGGATATTGCCCTGCCCTTCAAGCAGCAGTGCCTGTCGGTGGCGGCAGATATTCGATAGCAGCTCAAACCCATGCTGGTTGTGTATCAGCATGCTGGCATTGTTTCTGCTTTGCAATACATAGTAATCCCCATGCTCAGGCACCATCAATTCGTGACCGACATAGCCTGGGCCACGATCGAAAAGCAATTTTTTTTCCAAGGTATGTATTTGGGGATCCAGATACCAATCGATGGAAAGTTGCGGAAAACTTGAACCTGCTCCTGGGATATAAGCTAGGCTGGACATACTAAGGGTAATATAAGGGCAATGAAAAATAAAATTTATGAAGAATAGATCGCTAAAAACCGGTATCTGCGGGTTGCCTCCTTGAAGCCGCCTGTTCAACTCAATATATCCAAAACAGGATGCCGGTATATTATAAGTCAAATGAACGGCGCAGGCTGTCGACATCAGTAATTTGAGTAGCGTAGACAAGTTTTCATCCGCCCTCATCCATTAGTGGCGCCAAGTGCCGCGTAGGCTGGCAGCGAGCTTGCAAGCCCCGGCATAAGCGCTTGTGCCGCTATTTCAAAAAACGGGATGTCAGCGGAAACTGCCATGATGCGCCAAAATCTCGCCGCGTGAGTCGGATGCCGGGGGCAGCCTGATGACGCTTATATTCGCTGCCGTGAATTCTGCTGACAACTTGTTGCACGAGCGTCTGCGGATAATTCATCGCGACAATTTCTTCAATTGAACGGCCTTGTTCAATATATGCTTCGATGATGGCGTCCAATAATGAATATGGCGGCAGGCTGTCCTGGTCGGTTTGATTTGGACGTAACTCGGCCGACGGTGGTCGCTGCAAGATACGTTCAGGAATAATCGGAGAAACTTGATTTCGGTAATGGCATAGCGCATAGACCATGGTTTTGCTGACATCTTTCAGTACGGCAAAACCACCAGCCATATCACCATACAACGTACTGTAGCCGACCGCAGTTTCGGATTTATTGCTGGTGTTGAGCAACAGCAGACCACTCTGATTGGAAAGTGCCATCAACAAAATGCCACGGATTCGGGCTTGCAGGTTTTCTTCGGTCGCCGGATTATGAACAGCCGGCAAAGAATGTAATGGCGCCGAGAGCGTATGCCGACATTGCGTAAAAACCGGATCAATCGGAATTTCAATGTGAGTGACCCCCAGATTTCGCGCCATTGTGTCAGCATCCTGCAGGCTGATATCAGCGGTATAAGGAGACGGCAGCATGACCGTTCTGATTTTGTCACATCCGAGTGCATCAGCTGCGATTGCCAGTACCAGCGCGGAATCAACACCACCAGACAGACCAATCAATACGCCCGGAAAGCCATTTTTGTCGATAAAATCGCGTACCCCCAGACATAATGCGGCATAAACGCTCGCAATCTGCTCAGGCAGACAAGTAATGATATTGTTAACTGGTTGAGTCTGACTGAATTCGATGATACCAATCGCTTCCTGAAAAGCATCGAATTGATGGGTGGGCTCGCCAGCGCCATCAATGACAAAAGAGGCGCCATCGAACACCAGCTCATCTTGCCCCCCAACCAGATTAACATGAATGCCGGGCATGGCGGTGTGAACAGCGCCTGTCGTTGCTATGCGCAATCGTTCGGCGTGCTGCCCAATGCAATAAGGAGATGCGTGCATCGCCAGCAACGCCTGCGCTCCCATCCGTTGAATGGCTTGCAGATAAGGTAACCGATAGATATCTTCACCGATTACCAGCCCGAAAGTCAGTCCGTCATGCACAAAAGTACAGGGCCGGTCTCCTGCTTCGAAATAACGCTGCTCGTTGAATACGTTGTCTACGGATAGGTAGTTTTTATGGTACCGGGCAATGATTTTGCCACTGCGGATGACTGATGCAGCATTGAACAGTTTGTCATTTTCGACCGCTGGGTGGCCAATCACCAAGGTGATATGGTGAAGTTCTACGGCAAGGATCCGTAATGCCTGCTCACAGGCTGAAATAAAGTCTTTGCGCAGCAGCCAGTCTTGGGCAGGATGGCCTGTCAACGCCATTTCTGGCGTAATGAGTAGCCCGGCTTGTGCTGCGTGCGCCTGTTTGCAGGCATCGAGGATTTTGTCAATATTTCCCCGCAGATCGCCAACGACAGGATTGATCTGTGCCAGGGCAATTTTCATCGTAGTGGCAAGCAGCTACTCGGCAGACAATTTCTTGTTCGGTTAAAAGGGTAACGCAGCACCAGGTCTCGCTTTCAGGATACATTGGCGAAAATCCTGCTGGATACGCTGCAGCGCGGCCTGATCTTTTGCTTCAAAACGCAATACCGCAACAGGCGTGGTATTGGAAGCGCGAATCAGACCAAATCCATCCTGGTATTCCACGCGCAGACCATCAATGGTGATCACGCGATCAGCATTTGGAAAGGATGCTTCACGTTGTAATTGCGCAATCAGGGCGTGATTCTCACCTTCTGTCATCTTGATCTGCAGTTCCGGTGTATTGAGGGAATCCGGCAGCGCATTGAGCGCACTCCCCAGATCGGCCTGCCTACTGAGCAATTCCAGCAGACGTGCACCAGCATAAAGCCCATCATCGAATCCATACCAGCGTTCCTTGAAAAAAATGTGGCCACTCATCTCGCCTGCCAGCAATGCCCCCGTTTCTTTCAGCTTGGCCTTGATGAACGAATGACCGGTTTTCCACATGACCGGCTTACCGCCATGCTGTTCGATCCACGGCGCCAAATTACGCGTACATTTGACATCAAAAATGATTTGTCCACCCGGATTGCGCGACAGCACGTCGGCAGCAAAGAGCATCAGCTGGCGATCGGCATAAATAATACGGCCATCCTTGGTAACGACACCAAGCCGGTCGCCGTCGCCATCGAAAGCAAAACCGATGTCGGCATCGGTGGTTTCAAGAGCATGAATGATATCCTGAAGATTCTCCGGCATGGAGGGATCTGGATGATGATTCGGGAAAGTGCCATCCACTTCGCAAAATAGTTCCGTTACCTCGCAGCCCAACCTGCGATAAAGCTCGGGCGCGAATGCACCTGCCACGCCATTGCCGCAATCGACTACCAGCCTGACCGGACGCGCCAGTTTGATGTCGCTCGTGATGCGTTGCAGATAGCGCTCGGTCATCTCCTGCTGACGATAAGCGCCTTGACCATGTGTAAAGTCACGGTGCTCGATTCTGTTGCGTAATGCCTGAATGGCCTCTGCCGCAAGGGTTTCCCCGCCAAGCACCATTTTGAGCCCGTTATATTCAGGTGGATTATGGCTGCCGGTCACCATCACACCAGAGTAATCGCATAATTCATGCGCGGCAAAATACAGCATGGGCGTGGCGACCATACCAACGTCAATGACATCAACACCGCTTTTGCGAATGCCATTGGTCAACGCCTGCGCCAGAGTTTGCCCGGAAAGACGGCCATCACGACCAATCGCAATTGCGGCAAGCTTGCGGGTACGCGCTTCAGAGCCAATTGCGTGGCCGATCAGCTCTACCATCGTCGGAGTCAGTGCGGTTTCAACAATGCCGCGTATATCGTAAGCCTTGAATATCTCATGCGGAATACTGTTCATGTGGCAAACTCCTTATTTAAGTATGGTATGCACGAGAAACTATCGGGCGTCTCTAAAAATTCAGAGTTCCAGACAAGACGAGGCAAGAACAAAAAATATTGATGCAGCATATGATTGATATGCAAAGAGATATTTTTTATGAATAACAACGTGCTGTAACGAAATGTGGATTTTCAGAGATGCCCTATCAATGATGGCCGTGAACCACGCCACCCCTAAGTGTATAGCGTGTCCCACAATATGGACACATGCTGCGGCCATCTACATCAAGCGTGAGAAATACACGTGGATGCCAGCTGGCGGGATCCATGCGTGGATTTGGGCAGTACAGTGGCAAATCATCCGCTGTAATTTCAACTTCCTGCGAATACGCTTTGGGAGCAGTATCATCATTCATACGCGATTCCATTTGGTTTTGTTAAATATAATGTAACCAGTCGGCATGGTCATTCGTTCTGCCATTAACACAATCAAAAAACAGAGTTTGCAATCGTTCAGTAATTGGACCACGCGTTCCGTTCCCAATCGAGCGGCAATCCAGTTCCCGAATGGGCGTAATTTCAGCAGCCGTTCCGGTAAAAAAGGCTTCGTCCGCACAATAAACTTCATCACGGGTCAGCCGCTTTTCAATGACCTCAATCCCTGTTTCCCTTGCCAGCTGCATGACCGATGCGCGTGTAATCCCTTCCAGACAGGCTGTCAAATCGGGCGTATAAAGCCTGCCTTGTTTGACAATAAAAATATTTTCTCCTGACCCTTCCGCAACATAACCATCCACATCAAGCAGCAGCGCTTCATCATAACCATCCTGAGAAACTTCCTGGTGCGCCAGAATTGAATTGGTATAAGTGGCAACCGATTTGGCGCGACACATGTTGATGTTGACGTGATGCCGCGTAAATGAGGAAATTTTGACGCGGATACCATTTTCCAGTGCATCGGCACCGAGATAGGTGCCCCATGGCCAAGCGGCGATTGCTACATGAACGGTCAGGTTTCTTGCAGACAACCCCATTGCTTCCGTGCCATAAAAAATAATTGGGCGGATGTAGCCGGAAGCCAGTTTGTTTTCGCGAACAACTGTTCGCTGAGCATCATTCAGGGTCGCCTGGTCAAACGGTATGCACATTCTGAAAATATGCGCAGAATTAAACAAACGTTGCGTATGTTCAGCCAGACGGAAAATAGCTGCTCCCCTGGCGGTTTCGTAAGCGCGCAACCCCTCGAAGACACCCATTCCATAATGCAGCGTATGGGTCAGTACATGCGTAGTGGCGTCACGCCATGGAACCAACTCGCCATCGTACCAAATAACCCCATCACGATCCGCCATCGACATCCTGAAACTCCTTGAATTTATCAATTATCCGCGAGTAGCTGCACCCCACCCCCATGCCCGGCGGAAGCTGCTTTATGATCAAGTAGCAGACTCGCCCCCTTTATTTTGAATCTTGAGCGTATTCTAGCGTTTTTTTTCGCTGGTGTCGGCGCAAGCATGCTCAGCTAACACTGAAGCCAGCCTGAAAATATGATAATTTGCTGTTTTTTCCAAGAAAGTCATTTCAGTTCGTCTCCAAAAATTCAGAGTTTCAAACAAGGCGAAGCAAGAATAAAAAATATTGATGTAGCATATGATTGATATGCAAGCAGATATTTTTTGTGAATCACGACATGATGTAACGAAATATGGGGTTTTAGAGATGCATTTTAATTAAATATCATTGTGGAACTGTTTGATGCAAGCAAAATATTATGACGTGCTGATTATCGGCAGTGGACTGGCTGGTATGACGCTTGCGCTCAATCTGGCAAAAACACATAAAGTCGCCCTAGTAACAAAAAAAGAACTGAATAACAGCGCCAGCGCCTGGGCGCAGGGCGGCATTGCAGCAGTGCTATCTATCGAAGACTCGCCCGACGCACATATTCGCGACACGCTGATAGCCGGTGCCGGTCTATGCGATGAAACCATGACGCGTTATATCATCGAAAACGGCTCTACAGCAATCAGCTGGCTAATAGAACACGGTGTCAATTTCACGCGCGACGATCATAACACAACTGGCTTTCATCTGACGCGTGAAGGCGGTCATAGCGTGCGCCGCATTATTCATTCTGATGACGCAACCGGCAAGGTCATTCAGCTAACACTCGGCGAACAGGTTTTGCAACATCCCAATATTGACGTGCTGGAACAGCATATTGCAGTTGATCTGATCACAAGTCAAAAACTGGAATTGCAATCCTCACCAACAGAAGGCAATCGTTGCCACGGTGCTTACATCCTGGATAAAACCACGGGCAGGGTCTGTACGATCGGAGCGCAAAATACGATTCTTGCAACCGGCGGGACAGGTAAGGTCTATTTGTATACCACCAACCCCGATGTGGCGACCGGGGACGGGGTTGCCATGGGCTGGCGCGCTGGTTGCCGGATTGCCAATATGGAGTTCATTCAGTTTCACCCCACTTGTTTGTATCACCCGCATACCAAATCTTTTCTGATCAGTGAAGCAGTCAGAGGAGAAGGTGGCTTGCTGAAACTGCCGGATGGAACCCGCTTTATGCCGCAGCACGATGCACGTGCCGAGCTTGCGCCACGTGACATTGTTGCACGTGCCATCGATTTTGAGATGAAAAAACGTGGCCTGGATTGTGTGTTCCTGGATATTTCCCATAAACCAGCTGATTTTCTGAAGCAGCACTTCCCAACGATTTACAAGTTTTGCCTGAGTCTGGGAATCGATATCACGCGCGAATCTATTCCCGTCGTGCCGGCAGCGCATTATACTTGCGGCGGCGTGATAACAGATCAACGTGGCCGAACGGGTATCGACAACCTCTATGCAGTTGGTGAAACGGCTCATACCGGACTACACGGCGCCAACCGTCTGGCAAGCAATTCCTTGCTGGAATGCTTGGTTATTGGTATGTCGGCTGCGAAGGACATTACCCAGCAACCTCCATCCCCAAAACCAATATTGCCGGACTGGGACGAAAGCCGCGTTACCGACGCTGATGAGGAAATTGTAATCTCACATAACTGGGACGAGTTGCGTCGTTTCATGTGGAGTTACGTAGGAATTGTGCGCACCAGCAAGCGACTGCAGCGCGCGCAACATCGTATCGATTTGCTGCATGAGGAGATCAACGAGTATTATTCCAATTTCCGTGTAAGCAGTGATCTGCTGGAACTGCGTAATCTGGTTTGCACCGCTGACCTGATCATTCAAGGCGCGATGCTGCGTCATGAAAGTCGTGGTTTGCACTATAGTCTGGATTTCCCTGACACCTTGCCGCAGGGAGTCGATACAATTCTGATGCGCAAACAAACTCAACCCAAAGCTAAAGCTGGCTGAACCGAGATACAAACCAAGTTGTGTTAACCAATCCTGAATTGAAAGCCCTTGAAGAAAAGTTTGATCAGCTCCAGAAGTTGTATCAGGTTGCATGCGAAGATAACGCCAAATTGCGTAAACTACTGGCAGATGAGCAATCCGCCAATTGTCGGTTGCAGGAACGCGTTGATCTGGCTGCCGGGCGGCTGCAAAAATTACTGGATAATCTTTCCGAGAGCTGAAAATGAGCAATGAAACCACAGTAGATGTTTGTGTGATGGGTCAGGAATTCCGGATTCACTGTACTGAAAATGAGTGTGAAGGATTGCTGCTGGCAGTCGATTTTCTCGATAAAAAAATGCGGGAAATCAAAAGTGGCGGCAAAATTGTCGGAACCGAGCGGATCGCAATTGCAGCAGCACTGAATATTACGCACGAACTCCTGAATATGCATGCAGGCAAAGGTTTTGACATCAAGGAATTTAGGCGTAGAATCGGACTCATTGAGTCGAAACCAGATGATGCTTTGTTAGAAAGTGACCACCAGAGTTAACATGTTTCTACAAGCAATCGACTATCAACCGATTATCCCTGCGGTGTTGGTTAAGGTCTGTATTCTTTGAACCAATTCTTGTACCGGGTTGCTGGCCAGATGGTTGCTGTTGTGAGCATCCTGCTGTAATGGGGATGCACCTGATGCAACCGGCTGGCGACCATCTTGAACCATTAGGTTCAAGATATCAGCCTGACGGCATTCGCGGGGTCCCTCCTGTTTTTCAGGATCACCTCAAGATCGTTAATTGAAGCTGTAAATGCGATACTGGTTAATGAAATCCGAACCATCGGAAATGAGCATTGACAGTCTGGCCGCCTTGCCAGGACAAACTGTGGCCTGGGATGGTGTGCGCAACTACCAGGCTCGCAATTTCATGCGCAACCAAATGCAGATTGATGATCTGGTTTTTTTCTACCATTCCAGCTGCCCACAACCCGGAATAGCCGGAATCGTAAGAGTTTCCGCACTCGCTTATCTCGACGCAACGCAATTCGATCCTACCAGCAAATATTTCGATGCCAAATCTTCGCGGGAAAACCCGCGTTGGTTTAATGTCGAAGTCAAGTTTCTGGAAAAAACCCGTTTACTCCCACTCCAGGAATTAAGAGCCTGTCCCGAGCTTGCCGGAATGCGCATCCTGCAAAAAGGCAATCGGCTGTCCATCACCCCGATTGATCCTGATGAATGGGTGTTTATCACAAAGAAATTACAAGCGTTGTCAGACAAATAGCCTCTTGCTCCGTTGATCACCGAATTCTACGATATGTTAGTCATGGAAACCTGGTGGATTTTTCTGCTAACAGGTTTATTTACCGGTTTCTTTGCCGGGCTGCTCGGAATAGGCGGTGGTCTGATGATAGTGCCAGTATTGATCACCGTATTTACTGACAAAGGATTTGCAGAAGGTCAGGTGATGCATCTGGCACTGGGCACGACCACAGCAATCATTGCTCTGACATCAATATCCAGTCTGCGCGCCCATCACATGCGTGGTGCCGTAGACTGGCAGATTGTGCGTCACCTTACCCCGGGCATCGTTCTCGGTGTATTGGCGGGCACAACACTGGCTGGCCAGCTTTCGAGCCAGGTACTCGGATTCATTTTTGTTATATTCATTTATTGCGCAGCAGCGCAAATGTGGCTTAACCTGCGCCCCACAACTGGCTTTCCGCTTCCAGGAAATATGGGTATGCTGGCAGCAGGCGGTACAATTGGCGCAATATCAAGCTTGGTGGCCATCGGCGGTGGATTATTGACAGTACCATTTCTTGCCGCTTGCCGGATCAGCTTGCATCGGGCGATAGGAACAGCGGCAGCGGTTGGCTTTCCTATCGCCCTGGCAAGCGCCATTGGTTACGCCGTCAACGGAGCACTGCAATCACGGCTTCTGCCAGATTATGCACTGGGTTATATTTACTTGCCGGCGTTTGTACTGGTCGCCCTGTCAGGAATATTAACCGCACCACTCGGCGCCAAAGCCGCGCATGCCATGCCGGCAGACAAATTGAGAAAAATTTTTGCAGGGTTGCTTTGTCTGTTGGGAATAAAACTACTTCTGAAATTCTGGTACTGATTTTACGCATCATTAGGGCATCTCTAAAAACCCATATTTCGTTACAATACGTCGTTATTCACAAAAAACATCTCCTTATACAAACCATATGCTGCGGCACTATTTTTTGTTCTTGCCGCGTCTTGCGTCTTGTTTAAAACTTTGAATTTCTAGAAATACCCATTAGGGTCTGTTGACATTTCACATAGGTAGCCACAGGTATCCACATGCTATGGCCACCATACTTTCGTAATTTCGCTT
>JAVVEX010000055.1:0-12535 GCA_032251195.1 Nitrosomonas sp. | reverse complement strand
CATTTAAAATCAAAATAATAACGTTATTACCTTATCTAAATTCTATTTTCAAGTACTTTTAAGCGCGATTGCCCTGACTAATTGTGTTAGCCAACAGTATCGAATGTGCCCACGCTCACAACCAATTACAGGGATCCGGACTGATAATATGCACCGAAAAGCGTGGTGTCTATCGAATATGCTTCAGGGCGTCTCTAAAAAATTCAGGGGACTAAACAAGACGAAGCGAGCACAAAAAATATTGGCATAGCATATGATTTATATGTACAGAAATATTTTTGTGAATACCGACGTATTGTCACGAAATATGAGTTTTTAGAGATGCCCTTTATTTTACTTTGACGCTTATTATATAAACCGCCGCTCCACCCAGCATCAGGAAGGCAATCAGCGACCAATCCGGAATAGTCAGCGTTAAAAACTGCCAGTTGTTATCGGCGCAATCGCCATTGGCTTCAAACATGCCTGGCCACCAATGTGCAAGCGGTAATGCGTTTAGAAAAGCTTCTTCGGGACTGATGCCGCACTCGAATGCTTGTGGGAAACGCACGAGCCATGCTTGCCGTCCGGCGACAATTGCGCCCGCCAGGGAAAAAGCGATTATCAGCCCGCAATAGATACGGTGGCCAAGACGCTGCGGATAGTGAAAAAAAGCAAGCAGAGCTGTCAGTCCTGTCAGCCAGTAGGCAATGCGTTGAATCACGCACAACGGGCACGGCAGTAATTCTTTAACCTCCTGCAGGTAAATTGCATAGCCGATCAGTCCGGTACATGACAAAAAAATCAGCAGATAAATTATTCGCATGATCTGGTTCTCTCCGGATGGATAATGTTAGTCGCCGAGGGCTTTGGTTTGCGCATGCCACCTGCAACCAGTTTATATTCAAGCAGACGACACTCCAGCGCGCCGTTGAATAACGGTGTGCGACGCGAGGGACTCAGCCGGATCAATCGGGCAAGCATGGGATCCGCTGTAAAAATATAAGCATGCCAATCGCTGAATTTTCTTTTGAGAGCATCTCCCAGCCTGGGATAAAGTTCAAGCAAATCCTGTGAGTCGCCGACACGCACACCGTAAGGCGGATTCGTTAACAGAATACCGGATGGTGCTGGCGCGGAAATCTCAAGTACATTGGCTTGTTTCAGGTGAACACACTCCGCCAGCCCGGCGTGGTTGAGATTATTGTGCGCATCTGCCAGCGCATAACCGTATAAATCGCTACCATAAATGTTGTGAAACACGGGAGGGCGTTGCCGTGTGATGGCTTTCTGTTTGAGGTCCGACCACAGGGCAGCATCAAAGAAACACAGCTTCTCGAAAGCAAAGCACCGTCCGATGCCAGGCGCGATACGACAGGCTATCTGTGCGGCTTCCAGTAACAACGTACCACTGCCGCACATCGGATCCAGTAATGGTTTGTCAGGTGTCCAGCCAGCCAGCGCCAGCAAACCGGCAGCGAGATTTTCACGCAAGGGCGCTTCTCCATGAGACTGGCGCAACCCTCGTTTGAACAAGGCATCTCCGGAAGTATCGAGATAAAACGTCAACTGATTCTGTTCGAGAAACCCATGAATGCGCATATCCGGATTGGCGGTGTCAACATTCGGACGCAGGCTACCTTGTTGCCGAAATTTGTCGCAGATGGCATCCTTTATTTTGAGCGTGACAAAATCGAGGCTGCGCAACGGGCTTTTGATTGCGGTCAGATTGACGCGGATGGAGTGCTGCGAGGTAAACCATGTCTGCCACGGCAACGCGTATGCCATTTCATAAATAGTGTTTTCATCCCGGTAGCTGCCCTGAGCCACTTGCCATAAAACCCGGCTGGCGACACGACTCTCCAGATTGATGCGATAACAGGTGGCCCAGTCCCCCTGAAACGCTACACCGCCTTTCAGTGGTTTGCTGACAGCAACGTTCAAGCGACCGAGTTCCTCGGCAAGGACGGCCTCTAATCCACGTGGACAAGTGGCAAAAAAGCGCTCTGTCATTTGCGCATAACTGACGTGTCAGAATTACGTATGCGGTATGTATGAGAAATCACGGTAATTTATGTTTCCAGACAGCGTAGGTAACCAGTAACCAGGCGCTCATGTAGGAAAGTCCACCCAGTGGCGCGACCATGCCCAGTCCGCGCATACCGGTTAAGCTGATAATGTAGAGCGTGCCAGAAAAAAACAGAATCCCGGCACACATCAAAACACCGGAAGACTTGAGTGCCCAGGAGGAAGGTATGCGATCGAGCAGCAAACCGACCAGTATCAGCCCCAGCGCATGATAAAAATGGTATTGCACACCGGTTTGATAATTCGCCAGCATATCGGCAGTCAACTGCGCTTTCAGCACATGCGCACCCATGGCACCCAGCGCGACGCAAAGAAAGGCATTGAATGCACCCAGCGCAAGAAAAAAACGGGACATAATGGATTTGACTCCTGGTAGAAGAAGCGATAAAAAAGATGGAAAAAACCGGATAGCGGATTATTTATTTGATTTGGCAACAGTGGCGTGAATTTTACCGTGCGCCAATACTACTTGCATGCCATCACCGGCATTCACCTGCTGATAGTTACGGATGACCTCTCCCTGCGTAGTATAGGCGATACTGTAGCCACGCGCCAGCACCGCTTGCGGGTCGAGATGAGAGAGTTGCCTTGTCAGACCCTCTACTGAATAGGCCAATGTTTGCATCCGGTTGTTCGTGGCACGAATCAGGCGGGTAGCAAGCACATGCTGGAAATTATTTCGTTGCACGATATCGGGCTTGTTGGCAGAAATACGCCGCCAGAACGCCTCAATATGCCATTGACGAAAATCTTGTTGTCTCGCCCAGGCACGCGATAATCGTTGCTGCAGCTGCGATAGACTGTCTTGCTGCTGGCGGATTTTCTCACCAGGATGTGCTAGCCGGTACGCAAGTAAATCCGTTGCTTGCAGACGAGATTCGATGATGCGCTCCATGCCTCGTTGCAAGCGATACTGCCACTGGCGCATCACCTGCCATATTTCCATGATATCAGGGCAACTCAGTTGTGCGGCGCCAGTTGGAGTCGGCGCACGTGCATCGGCAACAAAATCGGCAATGGTAAAGTCGGTTTCATGCCCGATACCGGTAATAAGCGGTATCGGGCATGCAGCAATCGCACGTGCAACTTTTTCTTCATTGAACGCCCATAAATCCTCGATTGAACCACCCCCACGGCACAGAATAAGCACATCGCATTCGGCGCGCTGCACCGCCAGTTGCAAAGCAGCAACGATATTGTCGGCAGCATGCTCACCCTGCACTGGCGTCGGATAAACAATAACTGATATGACAGGCATTCGCCGACGGAGCGTAATCAGCACATCTCTGAGCGCGGCGGTGGAGGGTGACGTGATGATTCCGATTTGCCTGGGGTGTTTTGGCAATACACGTTTCAGGGCGGTATCAAACAGCCCTTCCCTGCGTAATTTTGCTTTCAGCTGCTCAAATGCTTCAAACAGTCTGCCCAAACCAGCGCGACGCAGGAGCTCTACCGTCAACTGAAAATCTCCACGCGCCTCATATAGCGTAACCGATACCTGTGCCTCTATCTGCATGCCATCCTCGGGACACCAATCCAGTGCTGAGTTTCTGTGACGAAACATGACACAACGTACTTGTGCCTTATCGTCTTTCAGGGAGAAATACCAATGTCCTGACGGGTAGCGTTTGAGGTTGGAAATTTCACCACTTACCCACAGCAGCGGGAAAGCTTCTTCAAGAATAAAACGAATATTCCGGTTTAATTCACTGATACGCCAGAATGTTTTATCTGCTATGGGATCAGGCATGATATTCATCTTGACATTTATCAATTATTCACAATTTTTGTCACTGACCACAATATAATTGTGAAATCCCAAGCCAAATAATATCTTACAATAAGCGCTTGTTTTATTGATGATAATTTATGGATCAAAATTTAGGCAATCCAGAAAATAGCATGAATGAATGGTAACTTAAGCATGCTGTTCAGTATTTATGCACATAGTTATCCACAGATTTTGTGCATAACATCAAAGGGCACTTCCAAAAAAACGATGTGAAAATTCAGAGAAGCACTGATAATGGCTGTGTGAGCAGTTACGTTAATAGAAACGTATCGTAAACCAAATTTTTATCAAAAAGGGAGATTAGTACGTGTTTTCTATCATTCAAGCAGCGGGTTGGCCAATATGGCCAATTATATTGGCCTCGGTTATTGCGATGGGCATTATCGGCGAACGTCTGTGGAGCTTACGTATCGACAAAGTCTCACCAAGGGATTTATTGCAAAAAGTGTTACAGGAATTTCGTCGAACCGGTGCGCGTCCAGAGATGTTGACCCGTTTGCAGGAACACTCGCCACTTGGTTTGATTCTGGCTGCTGGTTTAAAAAATGTCGATAGCTCACGCGAAGTGATGAAAGAGTCAATCGAAGAAGCGGGACGAGTAGTGGTTCACGAACTGGAGCGCTACCTCACCACTCTGGGAACCATTGCTTCGTTAAGCCCATTGATGGGATTGTTTGGCACCTTGATTGGCATGATCGATATTTTTGGTGCGGGCACTCCAACTGGCAGCGACCCGGTGCAACTTGCGCACGGGATTTCGGTCGCGTTATATAATGCAGCGCTCGGCGTTCTGGTGGCGATACCGAGCATGATTTTTTATCGGCATTTCCGCGCCAAGGTAGATGCGTTGGTATTGGAAATGGAACTGCAGGCATTGAAACTGGTAGAAGTCGTGCATGGTGAACGGCGGGCGTAGTTTTGCCCAAATCTATTTGGCAAAACAATATTCGTGCGCGTTGCTTATACTAAAAAAACAACAGGAATGGCATTACTTTGGGGAATAAATGTCGCTTTAAGCGGACTGTCGCGTGCCTGATATTATCAAGCTGCATCGGATGCGCTTCGGTACCGAAAGAAGCGGAGCAAACCGATGCTCATGATCAGTATGAGTCATTCAACCGTAAATCCTATCGCTTCACGGATGAGATCGACCGCAGATATCTGGAGCCCATCGCTGATGCTTATTTGGCGCATACACCTGAAGCAGTGCAGCGGCCAGTCAGTAATTTCTATCGCAACCTGTCTTATCCGAGTGTGGCGCTAAACAGCTTTCTGCAAGGCAAAGTACGCCAGGGCATTTCGGATACCTTGCGCTTTATGATTAATTCAACGATCGGGATTTTTGGCCTGGCTGATATGGCTGGGCATATGGGTTTTGCAGAACATGACGAAGATTTTGGGCAAACACTGGCAGTGTGGGGGATGAACGCAGGCTCTTATACCTTTATTCCGGTTTATGGCCCGAGCACACAACGTGATGTTGCAGATATTCCTTTCAGCTTGTTTACCGACGGATTGTTTTATCTGGCTTATGTGGTGAGTGGCCCGGCGCTGGTGCCACTGGTGGCTCTGCGTGTCATCGACAAGCGGGCCAGTCTCGCTGGGCCCATGAAAATACGAAACCAGAGTGCGCTCGACCCCTATTTATTTGTTCGCGAGGCTTTTTTACAACAACGATCCTTCCTGATTTATGATGGCAGATTACCAGCCACACTGTATGACCGGTTGTTGCTCGATGAACCGATAATAAATATGGAAGACGGCCTGGATAACACTACCTTCCCGAACGGGAAAGATCATCAACGATAAAAATAATTCAGAAAAAAATGATACGATTTCCACAATTTCTATCTGGCTCGTCACAACAAAATACCCTTAAAGAAACCATAACAGAAACACAGAAAACCGGCCTGTCCGGCCAACGGACAGTTGCTGCAGATCAAATAACAGCAGACGGCGAAATCAATAGCACTTCATTGACAGATGCCGTTATCAGGGCGCGCGCCGCCCTGCTTGACCAGCAGCAGGAAGATGGCCACTGGTGCTGGCCGCTTGAGGCGGATTGCACAATTCCGGCCGAGTATATTCTAATGATGCATTTCATGGACGAGATCGACCTGGGGCTGGAAGCAAAGCTGGCCAATTTTATCCGGGCACGACAGGTAAACGAACATGGCGGCTGGTCGCTGTATCATGCGGGCGGTTTCGATATCAGTGGCAGTGTCAAGTCCTATTATGCGCTGAAACTTGCGGGAGATTCAGCCGAAGCCACGCATATGCTGCGCGCCAAAGAAGCAATTCTGGCGCATGGAGGAGCAGCGCGCGCAAATGTATTCGCACGCCTGATGCTGGCAATGTATCAGCAAATTCCTTGGCGCGGCGTACCTTTTGTCCCGGCGGAAATCATGCTCTTGCCACGATGGTTCCCGTTTCATTTAAGCAAGATTGCCTATTGGTCGCGCACCGTCACCGTACCGCTCTCCATTCTCTGCTCACTGAAGGCCAGAGCCGCCAACCCCGGAAAGGTGCAGATTCAGGAATTATTCACAGTTCCGCCCGATCAGGAAAAAAATTATTTTCCGGTACGGACATTTTTGAATCTTGTGTTGTTATACATTGAACGCCTGGGATCAATGCTGGAACCATTGATCCCCTCGTTTATCCGTCGCAAGGCATTGCGCCTCGCTGAACAATGGATGACGGAACGGCTCAACGGCAAGGACGGGCTGGGCGCGATTTTTCCGGCGATGGTCAATGCCTATGAGGCACTGGCCTTGCTGGGTTACGAATACGAACACCCTCTTCGAAAAGCTTGTCGCAAGGCGCTGCGTAATTTAGTGGTTGAAGAGGAAGAGCAGGCATGGTGCCAGCCATGTGTGTCACCTGTGTGGGATACGGTACTGGCCTGTCTGGCGCTGCAGGAAGACCAACACACCAACAGCGAACCAGTGCGGCGCGCGCTTGACTGGCTCGTGCCACTGCAGGCTCGGGATGAACCGGGCGACTGGCGCGACCAACACCCTGATTTGCCAGGTGGTGGCTGGGCATTCCAATACGCCAATCCGCATTATCCTGATCTTGACGATACCGCAGCAGCTGCCTGGGCATTACAGCAGGCAGACACTGATCGCTATCGGGAAAGCCTGGAGCGAGCCGCAGACTGGCTGGCCGGCATGCAGTCGAGCAACGGCGGTTTTGCGGCATTCGACAGCGACAATACTTGTTATTACCTTAACGATATCCCATTTGCCGATCATGGCGCGCTGCTCGACCCGCCTTCAAGTGACGTCACAGCGCGTTGCGTCGGCTTCCTGTCCCTGTATGGAAAAGAACAACATCAACCGGTGGTAACGCGTGGTCTGGCATATCTGTTCGATGAGCAAGAAGCTAATGGTGCCTGGTTTGGTCGCTGGGGCAGCAATTACATCTACGGTACCTGGTCAGTGCTTGAGGCATTGCGCCTAACAAAGATTGACTATCATCATGCGGCCGTGCGTCGTGCAGTACAGTGGCTGAAATCCGTGCAACGCCCGGATGGTGGCTGGGGAGAAAGTAATGATTCCTATCTCTACCCGAGACTGGCCGGGAAAATGCAAGAAAGCACATCATTTCAGACCGCGTGGGCGCTATTGGGGTTGATGGCGGCTGGAGATACCGACAGTCAAGCAGTGCGTAACGGCATCAATTATTTGATCACCATACAACAGGCAGATGGGCTGTGGCACGAGCTCTGGTTTACCGCACCAGGATTTCCCAAGGTGTTTTACCTTAAATATCACGGTTATTCCAAATATTTCCCGCTGTGGGCATTGAACCGATACCGCACGCTGACCAAACAGACCAGCGTGTGAAACGTACTGGTATCGTGGTGGCCATGCAGGCGGAAGCCAGATGTATAGCCGCGCAAAATTTTAAACTGCGCCAACCGGTAGCCGTCCGTGACAAATTAGTCGTCACACTATGCGGCATGGGCGCAGAGGCGGCACGACACGCTGTTGCCTGTCTTATTGATCAGCATGATGTCGCTGCGTTGATCAGCTTTGGGGTGGCGGGCGCACTGGATGCCAATATGCGCCCCGGCGATCTGGTTGTGCCTGCAACAATTGTTGCCGAGCAAACGTATTCGACTGATGCTCATTTGCGTACAAATATCATGCACTGCCTACCCGGCAATATGAAGGTTGTTGGTGGCACGCTGGCAGTCAGTCGGCAGGTTCTGACATCCGAACAAGAAAAACTTGCACTGGCCACCAGAACGAGCGCCTGCGCGGTGGATATGGAAAGTGGCGCAATTGCTGCCGCAGCAGCAGATAAAAACATTCCATTTGTTGCCGTGCGCGCGATTACCGATCCTGTTCAGTATTCACCTCCGGCTGCCCTGCTGGGGGCGCTACATGCTGATGGTCGCGTCAGACCGCTGCCTTTGTTGGCGCTATTATTACGGCGGCAAGTTCAGCTGGCGGAACTGTTGCGCCTGGGCAGTGGAATGCGTGCAGCCAGCGCGACCCTCAAATCGGCCATCCTCAGGATAGAAGCCATACTGAATTAAGTGTGTCTCCAAAAATTCAGAGTTTTAAACAAGACGAGGCAAGAACAAAAAATATTGACGCGGTATGTGATTGACAGGTCAGGAGATATTTTTGTGAATAACGACGTATTTATTGTAACGAAATATGGATTTTTAGAGATGCCCTGGAATTAAAGCAGGCGCTGTAGATCACCGCGACTGAATCCCTGTAGCGGCGAATCAAACGCCTTGCTGAATGCGATAACTTTGAACAACTCTCCCATTTCTGCCGAACTCACCAGGCGCTGTACCTGATTGGCAAGCGGCAAGTAGTTACCAGGTTGATCGGCAGGTACGCGTGCCAGTATGTCCGTGACCCCGCAGTTGATTAAAAAGTGTGCTTGCGTGGCATATCCTTTGAGCTGCAAACCAGCTTCCAGCGCTGTTTCGGCAATCGCCGTAAAATCCACATGCGCGGTGATATCCTGCAAACCAGGCAGATAAAAAGGATCGTCGTGCGCATGGTGCCGATAGTGACACATCAGAGTGCCCTGGCGGCGTTGTGGGTGATAGTACTCCCGTTCGCCAAATCCATAGTCGATCAGCAGCATGACGCCTTGCTGCAACCGTTCCGCCAGTGAGCGAATCAGTCGCCGATTGGCCAGGCTGATCTCACTGAGGTACCCATCATCTGTTATTGCCAAATCGTGCGTCGGCGGGAGTTGCAGCGCAATTTTTGATAGTTCTCCCTCGGCCAATGGCCGGGATTGCCAGAGAAATTCCTGGTCATGCCAGGCAACGCCTTGTTCAAAAATATTACCGTTCTGCCAGGTAACCAGATGTACCGGCGTGGCGTCCAGCACCTCATTCGCAAGAATCAACCCATTGAAACAATCCGGCAAGGCAGTCAGCCAGCGTACCCGATGCGAGAGATGTGGTACGTAATGTTCAATGGTTATCTGCTGACGCTGCCGCAGCTCCGCGCTGATTTCGAGTATGTCGTAATATACGGGCAACCGGCCAAGCTGTTCAAGCTCATGCAGAATATCTACCGCCAGTTTGCCTGATCCCGCACCAAGCTCCAGGATTGAGCCATGCGGAATTTCTGCCAATACTCCCGCAACCTGTTGTGCGAGCGCCTGACCAAAAAGTGAAGATATTTCAGGTGCTGTAACAAAATCACCCGACTCGCCGAATTTGGCCATACCTGCGCTGTAATAACCCATTCCGGGCGTATAGAGCGCGGCCTGCATGTAGTCAGCAAAAGACAGCCAGCCGCCAGCATCAACAATCTGTTTCTGCAGCAGAGTTTTTAACACATTGCTATGCTCGCGTGCGAGCGGATCAGGGAGAGGGAAATTCATTACGCACTGTATGTCAGTATGATAAATTACAGATCGGAAGTGTAGCGCAACCGGGGAAAGAAAACGTGAAAGATAAGGTTGTATTGGTGACGGGTGGTGCCAAACGCGTTGGCGCCGCGATCTGCCGACGGCTCCATCAGCATGGTGCCAAACTGGTGGTTCATTACCACTCATCATATGCTGAAGCACAGCATTTGCGACAGGAACTCGAACAATCACGGCCGTCATCCGTTGCGCTGGCACAGGCAAATTTGCTGGAAACAGCTCAAATCCCGGCAATGATTGACTATGCTGTACGCCAGTTTGGTCAGCTGGATGCTGTGGTCAATAATGCTTCCAGTTTTTTTACAACCCCGATCGGCACCTACAATGAATCTACCTGGCAGGATTTGGTCGGCAGCAACCTCAAGGCGCCGTTGTTTCTGTCACAGGCGGCCGCGCCTTTTCTCAGGCAACAACAAGGGAGCATCGTCAATATTATAGATATCCATGCCGAATACCCGCTCAAACACTATGCGATCTACAATGCTGCCAAGGGCGGCCTCGCCAGCCTGACACGCTCACTAGCCGTTGATCTTGCACCACAAATTCGCGTCAATGGCGTATCACCTGGCCCGATTCTCTGGCCGGAAGGCAGCGAATGGCAGGAAGAAACGGTACGCAATCACACTATTGGCAGAACTCTGCTGAAGCGTATGGGAGAACCGGAAGATATTGCCCGCACGGTATCTTTCTTGATTGCAGATGCGCCCTATATTACAGGGCAAATCATTGTAGTCGATGGCGGGCGCAGTATTAACCTGTAACACGATAACGATGCAGGGCTCCTCGTCCACCAGGATGATTCGATCCCTTCCATCAACCATTTCTTTCTGGATAAGACAGGCATGTTTTCTATGGCTATGGATGCATTAAACGTATACATAGCCTTTCCTATTCTGACAGCTCCCCCCTGAAGCAATCACTCTGCAAGTGATTCGCAACCAAAATGTTCGATGCCGACAGCACAAACTGGAGACTGTGCTCGCGTAGTGTACGGAGTATAGTTGTACTGTGGATTTATTATCCATGATACAAACGACTTCACGTTTTCTTCACAAAAGCCATGCTATCTTTTTGAGATTTGACAGAAGAATCGGCTTCCGTTCTCATCAAAAAATCAGATTGCAACTGATATGATCAGCTGCACAGCAAAACAGCTATCGGAATATTTGTATCCCGGACAGACCAGGACATTGGCTTGTTTCTTGAGTTCCGGTTTATCAGGTGAGCGTTAGTTATACGTGATGTTATATCGTTTCATTCAATTGAATAGACCCTAAAAATAATCGACACGCTCAATTTGAGAATGTTTCCTTATAACGAAATACTTGTTCAGAATTACAGGCATGGGAATACTTAGCATTCTACTTTTCACACCACTGCTTGCAATATTTGTATTGTCAATGGTGCCCAGTGAAAAGACCTACCAGATTCGTGTTCTGGCAAACGCATTTGCGACACTGGCACTACTGATCAGCTGCTGGTTGATTTTTATCTACGACCAGAACAATGGGGCGCTGCAACTGACAGAACGGTTTCTGCTAAACCCTAAACTAGGCACTTCATTTGCGCTTGGCATCGATGGCTTATCCTTGCCAATGGCCTTCATGGCCACCTTGCTGACGAGTGTATGCTTGCTGGCATCCTTTAACATCTCAACCAATATTAAGAGCTATTACATCAGTGTCTTGATGCTTGAGCTTGGGATGCTCGGAGTATTTCTGGCACAGGACTGGTCTCTGTATTACATTTTCTGGGAATTAACCCTGACCCCGTTATTTCTGCTGATCGGGCGCTGGGGCGGTGCGCGGCGTCACATGGCCAGCCTGAATTTCGTGTTATACACCATGGGTGGATCGATTTTCATGCTGATCAGCCTGCTGGCAATCAGTCAGTATGTGCCGGATCACGGCGGAACTTTAATGTCCACGATGACTATTGCCGCACAAAGCATGCCGAGGAATGAGCAAATTTTTGTATTGCTTGGTTTTCTGATTGGTTTTGGCGTCAAGATTCCAATTTTTCCGCTGCATGGCTGGCTACCGCTGGCACACGTTGAAGCGCCCAGCCCGGTCAGTATCCTGATGTCCGGTATTTTGCTGAAAATGGGCGCCTATGGCTTGATTCGAGCGGTAGTGATGTTGCCGGAGGCAACATTGGTATTGCAGCCGTTCCTGGTAACCCTGGCACTGGTTGGCATGATCTACGGCGGATTACTGGCCTGGCGTCAATCCGATCTGAAGGCAATGGTTGCCTATTCTTCCGTCAGTCATATGGGTATCGTGCTGCTGGGAATTGCAACACTCAATGAGACCGGTATTACCGGTGCGGTTATCCAGATGACGGCACATGGACTCATCGCCGGCGGCATGTTTTTACTCGTAGGTCTGCTCTACGAACGTACCCATACCCGTAACATTCTGGATTACAGCTCACTGGTCCAGGTAATGCCACGTTTTGCATTTTTCATGACCATTACCTTTCTGGCAGCGATGGGATTGCCGGGCACAGTGGGGTTCATCGCCGAACTGCACACATTTATGGGTGGCTATCAGAAATGGGGAAATCTGATCATTTTTCTGGAAGTGAGCATCCTGATCAGCTCTGCCTATGCCATGCGCACCATCAGCATGTTGTTTACCGGTCCGGTTAAATCCCATATGCGTGAAATTGAAGACCTTAAATTAGGCTATGTCACAATTAATTGTTGAAATTGCCTTGTTTTCCCAAGAGCTGATAAAAAACAGAAAGTTGGTGTGATAT
>JAVVEX010000054.1:0-12704 GCA_032251195.1 Nitrosomonas sp. | reverse complement strand
GCGCGCATCTTGAAGGGCATCGACGAGATCAACGCCTCACCCGTCGTATTTCGCTGGAATAAGTTCGATCTCGGAGTAGTTTGATGTGTAACTATTTTAATAGAACGATCTACTAGTATTGGTAATGGAGAGTATAACGCCCGCTGCCGCTGAGAAGGCGTTAACATATCGGATTGTGCCAACCATTTTTGAAAGTCCGTAGGCTTCATGGTGAATATCAATTAATTAAATTAATTGAGAAATTTTAGTACTTTTCCCACCGCACATTTAATGCAAATAGAGCCTTTAAATTCTCCTGGTTCTTGAAAAAACGGCTGCCCGGCCATTTCGCCACTATTTTTTCACGAACACGGGTTCTTTCTGCACGCTCAGTGTTCCCTGATCGATAATGGCCACGGTTAACCGTGAAATGGCAACACGCTTACCGCTGGCGGCCTCACTGATATCGGTCTGCCAGACCTGGGTGCGTTTGCCAATATGCAGAGGGCTGCAAATGCCGACAACGCTGCCTTGCGTAACGGCACGAATATGATTGGCGTTAATCTCGATACCGACTGCCCGATGAATTTCAGGATCGATCGTCATCCACGCGGCAACGCTTCCCAGTGTTTCGGACAAAACACAACTGGCGCCACCATGCAGAATCCCGAACGGCTGGGTAGTACGGTGATCGACCGGCATGCTTGCCTTGATGAGATCCGCGCCAATCTCAGTAAAACGAATGCCGATATAGACGCCCATATTGGCATTACGCAGTCCTTCCAGATATTCCAGGGTGTAATCCTTAAACCAGACAGCAGATACCTTTTCTATCATGCGCGGCAATTCCTATGTAATGATCAGTGTTACGGTAACGCAACAGAATTATCAGCAGGCGCATTGTTTATATCGCCGCAGCGTTGCCGGCGTCGTGTCACCGCCTCGGCCAGCCGATACAATATTTGCCCGGTGGTATCAAAGTCGATGCAGCCATCGGTAATACTCTGCCCATAAACGAGCTCTTCCAGTTTTTTACCGGCAATATTCTGCCTTCCTGCCTGTAAATGGCTTTCGATCATGATGCCAGCAATGGCCCGGTTACCCTGCTCAATCTGCTGAGAAAGATCAGCGGCCACCTCCGGCTGACGCCGGTAATCCTTACAGCTGTTGGCATGGCTGCAGTCCACCATCAGGTAAGGCGGCAGATGCGCAGTAGTGAGTGCATCGACCGCCATGGCGATACTCTCGGCATCATAATTGGGAGCCTGCCCACCGCGCAAAATAACATGGCCATCCTCATTTCCCCTGGTTGCAAAAATTGCGGTATGCCCTGCTTTGGTCACGGACAGGAAGTTATGTGGATGAGAGGCCGCCTGAATAGCGTCAATGGCAATATTCAGATTGCCATAAGTGCCATTCTTGAAACCAACCGGACAAGAAACTCCGGATGCAAGCTCGCGGTGCCCTTGACTTTCGGTGGTGCGCGCGCCGATTGCCGCCCAGCTGATCAGATCGGCTATATATTGCGGGCTGATCAAATCCAGAAATTCTGTGGCGGCAGGCATGCCGGTATTGTTCAAGTCCAGCAGCAGTTTGCGCGCAAGCCGCAACCCCTTGTTGATATGAAAGCTGTTGTCGAGATCAGGATCGTTGATCAACCCTTTCCAGCCAACGGTGGTACGCGGTTTTTCAAAATAGACGCGCATGATGATTTCCAGCTGATCCTTGAACTCATGGCGAAAATGATTCAGGCGCGAGGCATATTCCAATGCAGCGTCCACATCGTGGATCGAACAGGGGCCACAGACAACCAGCAGCCGGTCATTTTCACCACGCATAATATGATGGCACGCCTGTCTTGCCTGAAAAACGGTTTCCGTTACCTGCTCGTTCAGCGGATACTCGCGGTGCAGTTCCACCGGCGGCGTCAATTCATGCATGCCAATAATGCGTAGATCGTCGGTCTGATATTTCAAAACACTTCCCTGATTTTTCGAGTGACTGTATTCATCCGGCAGCAGCCACTACACCTTCTGATTGATCGTTCCATAAAATGCGATTTTACCGCGATCCATTCACTTCGGGCAGCCCTGCCCCGTAATAATTCCAGATTACTCTCCCAATGAGGCCAGATGCTTTTCAACATCCTCCTTGCTGAATCCCAAGGCACTGGCAATCCGATCAGCGTGGCTGATATGCGATACGCCTGGTATCAGTCGATGGGTCGGCCCTTGTTCACTAAACTCAACCTGCAGGTAATCACCAATACTGTCTTTCTGCAAGCGTTCGCACAGCTCGTGATTATGCGTCACCAGAATGGTGGTCGCGCCCAGTTGATGAAACCCTTTCAGCACATATTCCGACAAGGTCATTTTCTCCTCAAAAGTCGTTCCTTCCGCCAGTTCATCCAGTATCACCAGACTACGCGGTGTCGAGTTGAAAAAGATTTCCCGGGTTTGCTTCAGTTCATGCGCAAATCTTCCCATTCCCTCGTCGAGTTGACCTGGATCAGGAATTTGATAATAAAGATGCTCGACTGGCACCAGGCTTGCCTTGGTGGCGGGCACATAGGCACCCGCCTGACCCAATAATTGAATCTGCGCCACGGTTTTGCAATAAGCGGTTTTACCGCCACTGTTTGGTCCGGTTACGATCAACAAGCGGTGGGTTGCGTCCAGACTGACATCATTGGGCACGTAGTCGGGCTGGGTACGCGCCAGCAAGGGGTTGCGCGCATCGCTGGCAGTCAACCGATGATGACTGTCTGCCGTTATATCCGGCAGCACCATGCTGCCACTTGAGGCGTGCGCATGGCCATGCAAGGCAAGCAGTTCATCAAGCATCCCCAGCGCTTCCATCGCTTTCGCCAGCTCATTGCTTTTACGGAATATTTTTTGCAAGGGATACATAATGCCATCGCGGTCGGAAGCGCTGACCGCCTGCACAATGATCGGCACAATTGGAACGACAAGCACCAGTAGTCCATAACCAATATAACTGGCACCCAGTTCAACCAGCATTGCATGAAAGAAATAAAGCACTCCCAACACGATGGACAGCATAATCGTCATGGGAAACCACTTGAATATGGAAGGACGAAAGCGGGCAACAGGTCGGAAACGCGGCTTTTCGTCCTTGGTAAGGAATTTTCCATTGAGAACATAAACCGGCCCCCGCATCAGGGCGCAGGTTCGTGAAGTGCCAAATTCACGCAGGGTCTGCACCAGTTCACGCAAGTACCTGCTCTCCGGCATCGGCAATTCCTGTGCATCTTTCGTCAGATCAACCGCAAACAGGGTGGCGTCGACAAACTGACGGTAGCCATATCCGCCAAATTCCAGTTTGTCGTTGCGCTCATGGGGATTATCCGTAGTCAGTCCACCCATAAACTCGCCATAAAGGAAATAATAGAGAGAAGACTCATTTGCCGCCATGGCTACGAGATACTGTTCCAGTTTTTGATGTAATACAGGATTCGCCGCTATTTCTCGCAGCGCCTCCTGTTTTGTTTGCAGCATGCCGGCATCCATGGCTGGTCTGGCCAATGAGCGATAAAGCACACATTTCCCAGTATGGGTTTTGGTATGATCCATCTCTGCAAACAATGCATCTGCCTCAATGGCCGCAAAGGTTCGCGTATCTACCGCACCGTAGTCCTCCGGAGCCGGACGTGTATCATGTGCCTGTGCCTGTCGCGCCCTTGGAGACAAAATAAAGTTCTCCCGCCAAATAGATGCTTCACTTGAAGGCTGCGCATCACTGCTGGGCGAAAGATGTTGCTCTGGTTTGCAAAAAGCCATCATGATAGCGAAGGATCCTCGACTGGTTTTGTCTGTATTGCTCAACTCATGTTGATTTTACCGAGTTATCGAGCAACTGTGCGATAGCAATAAGGGTGCCTCTAAAATTTCAGCGTTTTAAACAAGACGCGGCACGCACAAAAAATATTTGATACAGCATAAGATTGATATGCAAGGTGTGAATAACAACGTATTGTAACGAAACATGGATTTTTAGAGATACCCGTAATCTCCAGCATATATTTTTCTCGAACACAACGTTGGAATTTTCTCCGTGCCGCGCAAATTTTTTAAAAAATATTTACCTTCTCACGAAAGCATTCGGCAAAACCGCTTTGTCGGTTTCTTTGGTACCTGGCTGCATCACCCCAATCTTTGGCACTTGCACCGTCGCTCGGTAGCCGGTGGTGTTGCGGCTGGGTTATTCGCCGGTCTGATTCCGGGTAGCAACCCGGTGCAATTTTTTTTTGCAGCACTGTTTTCTGTATTGTTCAAAGTCAATTTGCCGATTGCCGCTTTTGTAACCCTTTATTCCAACCCCTTTACTATCGTACCATTGTATCTGGCGGCCTTTACATTGGGGAAATGGGCAACTGGCAGCAGACTGGATAATCTGCAATCACTTGATCCCGCTTTGCTGGATAAAAGCTTCGCTGAATGGCTTCCCATCCTGACAGACTATCTGACGACGTATGGCAAGCCATTGATTACCGGTCTTGTGCTGCTCGCATCCTTACTGGCGGTGTGTGGTTATCTGCTGGTAAGAATTACGTGGCGTATCTACATTATCCACGCCTGGCGTAAGCGCGCTCGATCATTGAAATAACCCGAAGAACGTTTCCAAGAATTCAGGGGTTCAAACAAGACGAGGCAAGCACAAAAAATATTGGCGTAGCATAGGATTGATATGTAATGAAATATTTTTTTGTGAATCACAACATATTGTAACGAAACATAAATTTTTAGAGATGCCCTGAAACATACATTAACTCCCATGCCCAACATTAAGAAAATACTACGTATAGCGGTCATTCCGTTATTTGCCATCGTACTGGCCTACACTGGCTGGGCAATGCTGAAGGAAGACAAGCAGGAAGTTGAACTGGTTGCAGCGGAACGCGGAGTTGTCGAAGCCACCGTGGTCAACACGCGCGCGGGAACGATCAAGGCCTGCCGGAGATCGAGATTATCTCCCGCCACAGGTGGGCAGATTGTCAGTTTACCGGTAAAGGAAGGTGACCGGGTCGTCCCCGGACAGGTTTTGCTGAAACTGTGGAATGCTGATCTGAACGCGCAACATGAACTGGCAAAGCAGCAACACAATACCGCCAGAAGCAGACAGCAGGAAGCCTGCATTCTGGCGAAAAATGCCGAACGGGAATCAATGCGTACACAACAATTGGTCGCAAGAGGATTTGTCAGCTCGCAACGCGCTGACGATGCAAAAGCCACTGCCCAGTCGCGTCAGGCCGCCTGCACTGCCGCTGCGGCCGATGTCAAACGTGCGCAGGCGCAAACGGCGGTGATCGCCGCCAACCTGGAACGCACAGTGCTGGTTGCGCCTTTTGCGGGCATTATCGCTCAGGTAACGGGAGAACTTGGTGAATATGTCACCCCATCACCACAGGGCATCCCCACACCCCCTGCCGTGGATCTGATTGATGATTCCTGTCTGTATGTCAGCGCCCCCATGGATGAAGTCGATGCGCCAAAAATACAGGTTGGTCAAACGGCGCGCATCACGCTCGATGCCATTACACAAAAAAATTTCGCGGGGAAAGTGCGCCGGATTGCACCTTATGTCACTGAAATCGAGAAGCAGGCGCGCACCGTCGAGATCGAGGCAGAATTTGTTAACCCGGATACCGATATCGTGCTGTTGGTCGGTTACAGCGCCGATGTCGAAGTCATCACGCAACGCCATGATGCGGTGCTGCGCATTCCAACCCGAGCCATCCGGCAGGGTAACAAGATACTGGTCGTTGACGAGAATGGCCGACTGGTTGAACGCACGCTGACAACAGGACTGGCCAACTGGGTGTATACAGAAGTGACCGAAGGCCTCAATGAGGGCGAACAGGTATTACTTGAGGCAGACGATGACACCGTTACCGTCGGCACCCCGGTAATCGCCACACCTTCCCGGCCATGATTCGGCTAGTAGATGTCAGCCGCATTTTTCATATGGGCGATCAGGCTGTACGGGCACTTGATCATGTCGATCTAACCATTCTCCCAGGAGAATATGTTTCCATCATGGGGCCTTCCGGATCGGGAAAATCCACGCTATTAAATGTTATTGGCCTGCTGGACCGACCAGATAGCGGGCAATATCTGCTGGATGGCAAAAACGTAACGGATTTGAGCGAAACAGAACAGGCAGAAGTGCGTCGAGAAAAAATCGGCTTTGTTTTTCAGTCATTTCATCTGGTACCTCGCATGACTGCCGCTGAAAATGTTGAGTTACCCCTGATGTTGACCGGTATGCCGCCTGCCGAACGCAAAACCCGTGTCATGAAGACGTTACGGGCGTTTAATCTTGTCGATCGCGCGCAACATCGCCCAGCCGAGTTATCGGGTGGACAACGCCAACGGGTAGCGATTGCCCGGGCAACCATCATGCATCCAACCGCCATCCTCGCTGATGAACCCACCGGCAATCTGGACTATCGTATTGGAGCGGAAGTGATGGCCTTGCTGGAGGCGCTGCATCAAGGCGGCACCACGCTCATCATTGTCACTCATGATCGCGAACTCGGCCTGCGCGCGCAGCGCAAAATCGCGATGCGCGACGGGCGAATCGAGAATGATGCGCGATGAGAGCACAGGATATATTGCTGTTTGCCGCCAAAACACTGCGCAGCTATCCTGCCCGCTCAATGCTGATCATGCTGGCGATGGCACTGGGCGTCGCTGCCGTGATCGTACTGACCGCGCTGGGCGATGGTGCGCGCCGCTATGTTATCAACCAGTTCTCGTCAATTGGCACCAATCTGATTATTGTGCTTCCAGGGCGCGCCGAAACCGCCGGTGGGTTCCCCGGCGCGGCACTTGGCCAGACGCCGCGTGATCTGACACTGGAGGATGCGCGCTGGGTTGGACGGTTGCCGCAAGTACGACGTTATGCACCCCTGAATGTTGGAGTAGCAGAGCTTTCTGCCGCGGGTGTATTACGCGAAGTAACCGTACTGGGCAGCACCGCCGAGATACTGCCAATCCGGCATATGCGGTTGACACAGGGCAACATCATCGCCGGTAATTTTGAGAACAGCGCGCAAATTGTGTTGGGCCATAAGCTGGCACAGGATTTTTTTCCGGACGGCAATGCACTGGGGCAGCGCATCAGGCTTGGTGACCGGCGCTTTCTGGTAGCAGGCATACTCGCAGCGCAAGGGGAATCCATGGGATTTAACAGTGATGAAATCGTTATCATCCCCGGACAGCATGCACAGGCATTATTCAACACCCAGTCACTTTTCAGGCTACTGATCGAAGCCCGGCATCGTAGCGAAATTGAGGCGACCAAAGCAGCCATCCGTGAAACCATTATCCGCCGCCACAGTGGTGAAGATGATGTGACGGTCATTACCCAGGATGCCGTGCTGGCAACATTTGACCGAATTCTGCGTGTGCTGACACTGGGCGTGGCCGGCATTGCAGTCATCAGTCTACTGGTCGCCGGAATACTGGTAATGAACGTGATGCTGATCGCCGTCAGTCAACGCACTGGCGAAATTGGCCTGCTAAAGGCGATTGGCACGCCTGCCATCACCATCGGGCTGATTTTTTTGACCGAAGCGATTCTGTTATCACTTGCGGGCATCATCCTGGGACTGATACTTGGACAGATGGGCAGTCTGCTGTTGCGTCTCGCTTATCCACAGTTACCCGCATGGCCGCCAGTCTGGGCAATTTTTGCAGGCATGGCCGTTGCGCTCCTGGCCGGCACGCTCGCTGGACTACTGCCCGCAACGCGGGCGGCCAGGCTGGATCCCGTCAAGGCACTCAACAAACGATGAGCCTGATCGACACATTCCGCTACGCATGGTATGCCCTGAGCGCCAATCCATTACGCACCCTGCTATCCACGTCCGGCATTACCATCGGGATTGCCGCAGTCATTTTATTGACGTCAATTGGCGAAGGCATCCAACGATTTGTACTGGCTGAATTTACCCAGTTTGGCACCAACATCCTGAATATCAGCCCCGGAAAAACCAATACCAGAGGCTCGTCCGCAGGCGCAATCGGCAGTGCGCGCCTGTTAACCATCGAGGATTCACTGGCCCTGAAAATATCGCGCTATGCAGTGTATACCAACGCCACAGTGACCGGTAACGCGGAAATACGCGCCAATGGCCGCAGTCGGCGGGTAACCGTTTACGGACAGGGGCCAGATTTTGACAAGGCATTTAACATGCAAGCCGCCATCGGGGCATTTCTGCCGAAGGATGATCCACGCACACCGCGTGCTTTTGTCGTGTTGGGCGCAAATGTTCACAAGGAGCTTTATGGCGCCATCAATCCGTTAGGCTCGGTATTGCAGGTTGGCGGCGCGCGTTTCCGTGTTATCGGCGTAATGGTGCCAAAAGGCCAAGTACTGGGTTTCGATCTCGATGATACCGTCTATATCCCCACTGCCCGCGCACTGGAAATATTCAATCGCGAAGGTGTCATGGAAATCCAAGTGGTTTACCCGGCGGATGCCGCCCTGGATAAGGTTATCTCGGACGTCAGGCAGATCCTGATCAAACGCCATGGACGGGAAGATTTCACCTTGACACCGCAACAGCAGATGTTAAGCACGCTCAACACAATCCTGAACGTGCTGACCTTCGCCGTGGCCGCGCTGGGTGGAATTTCCTTGCTGGTCGGTGCCGTAGGCATGATTACCTTGATGCACATTGCGGTGACAGAACGTGTTGCTGAAATCGGCCTGCTCAATGCCCTTGGCGCCACGCCCATGCGTATTCGCTTGATATTTATACTGGAATCCACCCTGCTTGCCACGATCGGCGGCGCAATCGGCCTGAGCCTTGGCATGCTGCTGGCAGCACTGATAAAGTGGCTGGTAAATGATTTGCCCATCAGCATTCACTGGCCATATGTATTGGCAGCACTGATTTTGTCAGGCTTCATTGGCCTTGCCGCCGGTATCGTACCCGCGATACGCGCGGCGAAATTGAACCCGGTGGACGCATTGCGCACGGAATAAAATATTCAAGTATTGACTGGTTTTTGCCGTTGTGCTGGTTTGAAAATAATGTTTAATCAGAAAATTTCATTACCAGATTCAAACGGGATGACCCCAAAAAATGATTGCTGCCAGCGACAATGAGATCAGCCCTATTGCGATTGATTTCAAGAATATCAAAACCACTCAACCCGACATCATTGCCAGAATCATTGAAATAGATGAATCGTCTCCCAACTGCTTCCGGGAGATGGATTGTTTATTGCGCGCTGACCAGGCAGTTGCTTCTTTTATTCTGCGTGTGGCCAACTCTCCAATTTATAACCGCAGCCAGCCCATTCGAACACTGCCCATCGCAACCAGCTTACTGGGCATCAATATTATCCGCTCACTGGTAATTCTGGCTTTTTCCCGGTCAGTTTTTTCTAACAGCAAAAATACCCTGGTTTGCAAGCATATCTGGCACCACTCCCTGTTAACCGCGATTGCCAGCCACCGCTTATGCCTTGATCTGGGTGAAACGGCACAATGTGAGGAGGCTTTTGTCGCGGGGCTGGTTCACGATATTGGAAAAGTGCTGCTTTTTTCGCATGCCCGCAAGGAATATATGCAAGCACTGAGTTACGCGCTGGAGCAGGATTGCCCCAGTGTGGACGCAGAACAGTTCTTTCTTGGAACCGATCACCGTCAGATTGGCCTGCAGGCAGTGCACGAATGGCGGCTGCCGATACAATTTTCCCAATACGTGGGCACCAACCTGGATCAACTCTCCGACCAGCAGGCCGAAAACAAGGTATTACTGAGTTTGGCGGTAGCCAACGCTTATATCAAAGGAATGGGAATCGGTGCAAACCCGCTGCCACCCGAAGTATTGAAAGAAAATTTGTCGGCTTACGGCTTGGCGGAAGCATTCATTGATTCGATGCTCGAAGCAACCTATCTGCAAACGCTGATGGATAACGAAATTTTTCAATATTGCGCACATGATCAACACTAAGCCCTCCCTTAAAATGATCGATACCGTGATTGACAAGACGGATGAATCACTCTTTGCGCCAATCGTCATCACATCATTGAAACAAAATATCTGGGTAACGCTTGAGCAAAATATCGCTTATTTATTACAGCAGCTCCACTGCCCCCGCCTGCTCGATTCCGCCGTGCTTTTACTGCACAAGCTGGCCACCAATCTGGTTAAAACCATGCATCAGCAGGCATTTCAACAGGCGATCAAGCATGATCTTGGCATAGATGCCGATGAAACAACAGACGAGCTGAGCAAGCTGCTACATGAAGAACTGAACGCGCATGGCGACCGAAACCTTGAAAATATATGCAAAAAAAACGGCTTCCAGGTCGTGATCACCTTCCCCAAAGAAGTCAATACGCTGGTCGCGATTTCCTATCCTGCCTGTTGCGAAAATGCGGCTTATCTGGATAAAAAGCTGGCCGAGGCGCTCGGCTTTATCCTCCTCAAACACGCACCTTCGGATACCGATCCGGCTCACGCAGTCGTTTGTCTGATGAGAAACGATACGCCCGTGACGCAATCGCTACGCACTATCTTGCCTGGCTACCCAGAATTACTGGATCAAACAAGTGAATTTAACAAGCTGAACGCTATTTTTAACAGACTAAGTTATGGATTGATCGTTTTTTCGAGTGCGGGAGAAGTGCTGTCAATCTCCCCCAGTTTGTTGCAGGCAATTAAACTGGAAGCAACATTTGCTGCGATCGAGACGTTCGCTTCGGTTATTCCCACGCATTTTTACAATGATGTCATTTGGGGAAGCGTGCTTGAATCCACCAATGGCACATTTGAAAACTATCGCGTTCGTATCAAGTTTTCATGTTCAACCGATATTTTTTTCGTCCTGTTCAATGTCAGTGGCTATCGTCATGCTGATTCGTCGGTTCGCAGCCTGTGGCAGATTGTCTCTCTGGAACAGAAATTCACGGACTCACTTACGGAAGGCTCAATACTGAATGAAGCGCGCGTGCATAACATCACCCGCAACTATGTACCGCAACTGGTCGAACAGAAAGCACGGGAAGTTATCCGGCTTGGTGGCAACGAACTGACCAACGAAGAATGTTTCCTCGCGATCCTGTTTTGCGACATCGTCGGCTTTACCACCTATGTTGAAAACAACGAAAATGAAGAATCCGTCATTCACACCCTGAATTCCATTCTCGGCAGAATATCAAAAATAGCCAATCAGTTTGGCGGACATATTGACAAATTCATGGGAGACTGCGTAATGGTGCTTTTCCGTGTGCCTCGTAATGCGGTTCTTTGCGCACTGGAAATGCAAAAGCATGCAGTTGACATTAATAACATGCGCATGAAAGCCGGCAAGGAATTACTGCTATTGAGAGCGGGCATTCATTGGGGCAAGGTGGTCATTGGCAACGTCGGCACGCCGGGCAGGCTCGACTGGACTGCCATTGGAGATGTGGTCAACACGGCTGCGCGTCTGGAAAAAATTTGCCGGCCCGGTGAAGTGCTGATCAGTCAGGAGCTATATGACGCCATCGGCTCCGACAATCATGACGGTATTAAATATGGCAGCACTTTTACCATCAACCCCAGAGGGAAACGCAGGTCACAAATAGTCTGTTATGCTCAGTCGGCAACCAGCCAGACACAATATTCAATAACAACGGATGCTGTTTCTGTCAGCCCAAAATAGTCGTTTTGGCATCTCTAAAAATCCATATAGTGGCAGAGAGTGCAACCCATTGTGATCGTCGACAGACCCAAACTACACTTCTTTTCGCTGTTAAACTGTCTTAGGCTAAAATGATAACGAAAACACGAATAAAACAGAGAGGGCTGAGTTGGATAATCCGGAGCAAAAGGAAAGTAATACATCCGAATTACTGCAATTAATTGTGGTACAGAATCACAATGAAATTATTAGCATAGCGGAAATCAAGAATTCTCTGCATGAGCGGGGGTTTGGCGTTTTGTTGGCAATTGCCGCGTTGCCATTGTGCCTTCCGGTTCCGGTTCCACCTGGCTATACAACTTTTTTTTCAATCCCGTTGTTCATCTTTTCTGTGCAGATGATGTGGGGAATGAAATCACCCTGGATTCCCAAATGGCTGGCAACCAAGCAAATCAAGAAAGCAAGCCTTGATAAGCTGGTGCAGAAAGCCACGCCCTGGCTGCGCAAAATCGAGAGTTATCTTCACCCGAGACTGACCTACATCAGCACGCACGCATGGGAACGTATTATCGGCATTTTTGCGTTTATTTTTTCGCTGTCAATTGCATTGCCGATCCCATTGACCAATCTCCCGCCTGGCTGGGGCATTCTTATTATGTCCCTGGGACTACTCAGCAAAGATGGCTTGACCATCATTGTTGGCATGATCGTTGGTACGGTGGGGGTCGGCATTACGCTCGTGGTACTCGCACTGTTATGGATGGGAGTATCCATCCCGGATTTTTATGGATGACCAAAGCAGTCATCAGCGGCCTCGCATACTGTGATCCAGCTGGGTTCGCCAAATGATCTGCACGAATTGACAGGCCAGCACGGCAATCAACAAATGTCCATCAACGCGCAGCCTGCTGCCTGAACTTCCTTAATGAACCTGTACTTCAAAACCGAATCCGCGAGACTGTTTTGGAGTGCCCTGGTCTATTGGGAGCTATAGTCAAATCTGGTGTATGGAGAATCAAGCGGCTACCTGTTTTTGATCTCCATTTTGTTTAATACCGT
>JAVVEX010000053.1:0-13020 GCA_032251195.1 Nitrosomonas sp. | reverse complement strand
CTCTGGTGGCCGGTGGCCGCGACGCATTCGTGAACCCGGGAGATGTCATCGTAGGTCACGGCGGTGTAGCCATCGAAGAAGTCATCGTGCCCCTTGTGAAGTTTGAAAGGAGGACACGGTGATGGGCAAAAGACACGAAGCCATCGGTATCAAACAGGCGATCCGTTTCGAGTGGATGCAGAAAGCAGCCAATCTGCTGCTGGCTGGACTCGACGCCAAAACCATCCGTCAAGAGCTGCATGAATTTCTCGCGGATCGAAAAGGCAACGGCTCCGAAGGCGAACGAAGCGATCAGACCCGGACCTTTGTCGTCAACAATCTGATGAAAATATGGGTCTCTCCTGACCCTGAGTTGATTCCATTCCGGGATGCCTCGCTGGCGTTTCTGCGGGACCTGCCTGCGCCGCAAAGCACAGCGACGCGGCAGGCAGGAAACCCGGCGATGGCCATGGCAGTTCACTGGGGGATGATCTCGGCGGTCTATCCCTTCTGGTTCAATGTGGCCCGGCAGACCGGTCGTCTGCTGGCCTTGCAGGACCAGGTGACCCAGACGCAGATCATCAACCGCCTCAAAGAACAGTATGGCGACCGACAGACTGTCAGCCGCTATGCCCGGTTCGTCATCCGCTCCTTTGTCGCCTGGGGAGCCTTGAAGGATTCCGAAGCCAAGGGCTGCTATGAGAAAGCCGCTCCGGTGAGCATTGCCGATCCAAACCTGGCCATCCTGATGTTCGAGTCCGCACTCCTGGCCACCCCGGAGGCCAAGGGCGCATTGGGGCTGCTCCTGAACAATCCGGCTTTCTTCCCATTCCAGCTCCCCGTGATGACCGGTGATTTTGTCTCCCAGCGTAGCGAGCGTATTGATGTGGTTCGCTATGGTCTGGACGATGAGCTGTTGAAATTGAAGGGCAACTAAATCAGAGATGGAACGCAGCAAGTCTCAATACGGGTGACTTGATAATTGAGCCCACGCCGGTGGGCGCACAACCAGTTCCCAAACGTCTTCGCATTTACCCCGTGCGCCCGGCATAGGCTGCCTGTGACAAACCGCTCGCCTGCCAGTCGCTGATATGCTTTTGCGTGTCATGCGGGAAGCACAAGTGGAAACGCCCAACCGAGAGCAGTTGGGCGCTGAATTTTGGTGGCCAAGGGCGGAATCGAACCACCGACACAAGGATTTTCAGTCCTCTGCTCTACCGACTGAGCTACTTGGCCAATTACGTCTTTATCAAGTTCGTGCGGCTATGATAAGGCGCTAGTAAATCAAGAACGTTTGCTTCAACACAATGTTGTTTTATGGTGCGCCCGGCAGGATTCGAACCCACGACCCCTTGGTTCGTAGCCAAGTACTCTATCCAACTGAGCTACGGGCGCATCTCGCTGCAGAAAGGAATATCAACTAAACAGGCGATTCACTTCCGCAGTGCAAGAAAGCAGTGCATGATGTTACATTCAGCCATTTTTGTCAAGAATCAAACTTGCACTATTATTGGTGTTGGGGGTGATGATGCTAACGGTTTGCGGAGGATGCAAGGGTTATTGGCACAGCGTAGGCAGGTAACATCCGGATTAAAATGGCGGAACTTCGGTTGTGAAAAAAGTGTCCTGGAAAATTGCTGCTGGCTGATTTGACGTACCATAACGGCCATTGACACTCATCGATAACCCTGACCAGGAAAAACGAAAATGAAAAATCAACCCATTGACAAGAAAGCACAGATTAATTTCTGGTACATCCTGACTGCGATACTGGGCATCCTGTTTATCCAGAATATTTATAACGAATATACGCGCGTTGAACCTATTCCTTACAGCCGTTTTCAATCGTTGCTGGAGAAAGGGCAAGTTGAGGAAGTCGGGATTAGTGAGAATCATATTTATGGCAAGCTGCGATCAACCGCCAGCGAGGGTTTCACGGAGTTCGTAACCACTCGGGTGGAGCCTGAATTGGCTGCCATGCTGGATCAGCATGGCGTGGTTTATACGGGCATTATTCGCAGCACATGGTTTCGTGACATTCTTTCGTGGATATTGCCCATGGCTATTTTTATTGGTATCTGGTTGTTCATTATTCGGCGTATGAGTCAGGGCATGATGGGTGGCGGCGGCATGATGTCGATTGGCAAAAGCCGCGCCAAGGTTTATGTGGAAAAAGAAACCAAGGTGACTTTTGCTGATGTGGCCGGTGTGGATGAAGCGAAGGATGAGTTGATCGAGATTGTCGATTTTCTGAAAAATCCGTTGGATTACAGTCGGCTGGGCGGACGCGCGCCTAAAGGAATTTTGCTGGTGGGGCCGCCGGGAACAGGTAAAACGCTGCTGGCAAGAGCGGTTGCCGGAGAAGCGGGTGTGCCGTTTTTCTCAATTTCCGGCTCTGAATTTGTGGAAATGTTTGTCGGTGTGGGGGCAGCGCGAGTGCGGGATTTGTTTGAGCAGGCGCGGCAGATGGCGCCAGCCATTATTTTTATTGATGAGCTGGATTCGCTTGGGCGCGCACGTGGCGCAACCGGGTTTGGTGGCCATGATGAAAAAGAGCAAACGCTGAATCAACTGCTGGCGGAACTCGATGGTTTCGATCCTTCCAGCGGGATTGTGTTGCTGGCGGCAACGAACCGACCGGAGATTCTTGATGCGGCGCTGCTACGCGCCGGGCGTTTTGATCGGCAGGTTCTGGTGGATCGCCCGGATAAAAAAGGTCGCGAGCAAATTCTTGCGGTGCATATTTCCAAGATCAAGCTGGATCAAGATGTGGAAGTTGAAAAAATCGCGGCCTTGACGCCTGGTTTTACGGGAGCTGATCTGGCGAATCTGATCAATGAAGCAGCGCTGCTGGCCACACGCCGCAAGGCGGCTGCGGTATTGATGGATGATTTCAATAATGCTGTCGAGCGCATTGTTGCCGGATTGGAAAAGCGTAATCGTTTGCTGAATCCGGTGGAGAGAAAAACGGTGGCTTATCATGAAATGGGGCATGCAATCGTTGCATTGTCGCTGCCGGGGAGTGATGAAGTACACAAGGTTTCGATTATTCCACGAGGGGTGGGAGCGTTGGGTTATACCATTCAGCGCCCAACGGAAGATCGGTTTTTGATGACGCGCAAGGAGCTGGAAAACAAAATGGCGGTACTATTGGGAGGGCGTGCGGCGGAGCAGGTTGTTTTTGGAGAGATTTCGACTGGCGCATCGGATGATCTTGCCCGTGCAACTGATATGGCGCGCGCGATGGTTTTGCGTTATGGTATGAGCGATGCCTTGGGAAATGTCACCTATGATCGTGAGCGTTCCACATTTCTGGAACCGGGAATTCCCATGCCGCAGAGCCGTGAATACAGCGAAGATACCGCCAACAAGGTGGATCATGCAGTGCGTGCCCTGATTGATGGCGCACTTGAATGTGCGATCGGGATATTAAACAGGAACCGCGCACAGCTTGAGCAGGCGGCAGAAAAACTGCTGGAAACCGAAACGTTGAATCAGCCGGAATTGCTGGCATTGAAGAAAACAATTATTGTTGGTGCTGATTGATTGTCGGATGGAATCCGATTCTTTTCTTATATTCAGGACAAAATGCGATTACCGATACTTTTATGGATGTTTGTTTTTACATCGGCTACCATGGCTGCCGTGTCGGTAGAGGTAGCCGATACCATTGTGGAGCGTGTGAAACCTTGTACGCTGTGTCATGGTGATCAGGATAAAACCGGGCAGGATGCTTATTACCCGCGTATTACCGGTAAACCAGCGGGCTATCTGTTTAACCAGTTGCGTAATTTTCGTGATGGCAAGCGCTATTATCAGCCGATGGCCATGTTGCTGGAAAACCTGACGGATGAGTATTTGCAGGAAATGGCAGATTATTTTGCCGCCGAGCCATACGTTTATCCACCGCCCCGGCCACATGCCTTATTGCCAGCGCTAGCGCAGGAAATACAGACACTTGTCGATTCGGGGGATGCGGCGCGCGATCTGCCGGCCTGCAGCGCGTGCCATGGAACTGATTTGATGGGAATAAAACCATTTATTCCGGGATTAGCCGGGTTGCCTTCTGCTTATCTGGCGGCGCAATTTGGTGGCTGGCGCAATGGCGGAATCATGCGTGGGCAGACCCCGGATTGTATGTCGGAAATCGCCAGAAAATTATCGCAGGACGAAGTAAATGCGTTGGTTTTGTGGTTGCCGGCACAGACTGCAAGTGGAGCACCGGCTGAACAGGATGCGCTTGCGCCAAAACTGGCCGAGCGCTGCCAGTCAATTTTTGCAACAGGAGCCGTGACAAAACCATGAGCGTACTCACCTTTTTCAGATGCGTGCTTCGGGGACAAATGCTGGCCATGGCGTTATTTGCCGGTTGGTTATCCGGTACTCCCTTGTTTGCAGGCGCGGATGACACTGAAATAAAATTGCAGCGAGGCGCTTATTTGGCGCGTGTGGCCAATTGCGCGGGTTGTCATACTGCCCGTGGCGGGCAGGATTATGCGGGCGGGCGTAAACTGAATACGCCTTTTGGCGAGTTTGTGACTTCAAATATAACGCCGGATGCCGAAACAGGGTTGGGGCGCTGGAGCGAGGAAGATTTCTGGCAGGCGCTGCATCATGGTAAATCGAAGGATGGGCGTTATCTATATCCTGTTTTTCCCTATATTGAATACACCAAGATATCGCGGCAGGATGCGGATGCCATTTTCAGTTATCTGCATTCGGTTACACCGGTCAAACAGAACAATCCTGCACACAGAATTCGTTCTCCTTACGATCATCAGTTCCTGCTGTTTTTGTGGCGCGCCTGGTATTTCAAGGAGGGTGTCTATCAGCCGGATAATACCAAAAGCCAGGAGTGGAATCGTGGCGCTTATTTGGTTGAAGGGTTAGGGCACTGCAATGCCTGTCATGTCGCACGCAATGTCTGGGGTGCCAGCAAGGATGATAAATTGACTGGTGGTGAAATCATGGGGACTTACTGGTATGCGCCTTCGCTGATTTCTTCACAGCAGGCCGGAGTTGGGAGTTGGTCAATCGATGAGATCATGACGCTGCTATCGACTGGCGTCAGCCAGCACGCTGTTACTTCCGGGCCAATGGCAACGATTGTTCGGCAGAGTTTACAATATTTGACTGATGGAGATAAACGCGCCATGGCGGTTTATCTCAAGTCACTCGGAGAGCAGGATACGGACCGGCAACCGAAACCAAAAATCCCACCCATGCCGGAGACTGTCCGTCAGTATCTGGCGCAGGGTAAAAACATTTATGAAAAGTATTGCCAGGATTGCCATGGGGCGTCCGGTCAGGGTGCGCCCGGAATTTACCCTGCACTAGCGGAAAATCGTAGTGTCACCATGAATCCGCCATTGAATGTGATTCGCAGTGTACTGTACGGCGGGTACCTCCCGGTCACGGCAGACAACCCGAGGCCATACGGCATGCCACCTTACCAGCACATCATTCGTGATGTTGAAATCTCGCAGGTGATTTCCTATATCCGTAACGCTTGGGGAAATTTTGGCAGTCTGGTCAGCCCGGATGACGTCGATAGTGCTCGGGGAAGTGAGCATTGAAAACACAATCTGCCGGAGCTACTGACACCAGGCAGTCTGATACGTCCAGTCAGCCCGGAAAAGGTTACACCCGACGCATGGAATCAAAAAATTCGGCATTATTCTTGGTTGCCTTGACTTTGTCGAGCAGGAAAGACATTGCATCCAGTTCATCCATCGGATAGAGTAATTTACGTAACACCCAGGTTTTTTGCAGGATGTCCTGCGGGATAAGTAATTCTTCACGGCGTGTTCCCGAGCGGTTGACGTTGATTGCCGGGTAAATGCGTTTTTCTGCCATGCGCCGGTCAAGATGGATTTCCATGTTGCCGGTTCCCTTGAATTCTTCGTAGATAACATCATCCATGCGCGAGCCGGTATCAACCAGTGCAGTTGCAATGATTGTCAGAGAACCACCTTCTTCAATATTGCGAGCGGCGCCAAAAAAACGTTTTGGGCGTTGCAGGGCGTTGGCATCCACGCCACCGGTCAATACCTTGCCCGAGGAAGGTACGACCGTGTTATAGGCACGCGCAAGTCTTGTAATTGAGTCCAGCAGAATAACAACATCTTTTTTATGTTCGACCAGACGCTTGGCTCTTTCTGTGACCATGTCCGCAACCTGAACATGACGGCTGGCTGACTCATCAAAAGTGGAAGAGATGACTTCTCCCTTGACGGAGCGAGTCATTTCCGTCACTTCTTCAGGGCGCTCATCAATCAGCAGCACCATCAGTATGACTTCAGGATGATTGGCTGCAATGGCATGTGCGATATGCTGCAACATGACAGTTTTGCCGGATTTCGGACTGGCAACCAGCAATCCACGCTGGCCCTTACCAATTGGTGCGATCAAGTCTATGATCCGTCCGGTGATATTTTCCTCGGCATGAATGTCACGCTCCAGAAGGAGTCGTTCCGTTGGAAAAAGTGGCGTCAGATTTTCAAATAGGATTTTATGTTTTGAGTTCTCTGGCGGCTCGCCGTTGACACTTTCTATTTTGACCAGCGCGAAATAGCGTTCTCCATCTTTGGGTGGGCGAATTTCGCCATGAATGGAATCGCCGGTATGTAGATTGAATCGTCTGATCTGGCTCGGTGAAATATAAATGTCATCGGGTCCGGCTAGATAAGATGTGTCAGGCGAACGTAAAAATCCAAAACCATCCTGCAGAACTTCCAGTGTGCCATGGCCGAAGATGCTTTCGCCCTTGCGTGCCTGGTTTTTGAGTAACGCAAAAACCAGATCCTGCTTGCGCATGCGGCTGGCGCCCTCGATTTCATTGGCAACAGCCATTTTGACTAATTCGGATACATGAATGCCTTTCAAGTCGGCTAGGCGCATAGAAGATACTCTCGAAAAACGGGAACAGGGTACGTACGGTACACGTAGCGTGAGACGTACTACTGAAGTTGGATTAATTGAAAAAGCAAGGAATAGTGTGCGTTAATAACGGTATTGACTGAGGTTTTCTTGAGCCAGAACCATTCTGAACTAAAGGTGGCTATCGATGAATGCCGTTAATTGGGATTTTGACAATGCGCCTACTTTTGTCGCTTCGATATTGCCATTTTTGAACAACATCAGGGTCGGAATACCGCGAATACCATATTTTGGAGGTGTTGCCTGATTTTCATCGATATTGAGCTTGACGACCTTGATCTGGTCGGCATATTCACCGGCAATCTCATCCAGAATGGGAGCAATCATTTTGCAGGGTCCGCACCATTCAGCCCAGTAATCAACCAGAACCGGTGTTGTGGATTCCAATACTTCTTTTTCAAAACTTGCATCTGTAATATGATGAACGTGTTGACTCATAAAACCCTCTTAAAAATTAACAGGTTATTATAAAAATAGCAAGCGGTTTGGCGCTATGCTGCGGCGAACACCTCGCTGAACCGATCGAACCGACAAATAAGTCGACCAGGATTAACGCATATCGACCTGATGTTAGCGGACTAACTAAACTGGATACTGGTAGGCAGCGGTTTGTATATGCAAATAAACATTGTGTCTCAGGGTGGCAGTAAAGATCCGACGCTATCATGCGGCAACCTAAAAACCGAGGATCATTGCAGTCGAAACTTCGGAATATCGACTCAAAACCCGCTGCTCGTTGCAAGATAAGGCCAATTAATCAGTCTGTCAATGTTATTCTTTCGATTTCTTAACAGGGAAACAAAAAATGGTTACATTATCATGAAGCAGCGCAACTTTTCTGCCAGAGATTATAAGGGCAAGCATTTTAACAGTATTGGTCTGATTGTGCATTCCAGATATGCCAACATATGGCGCTTCGCCGTTCCCGGTTATTTTATGTCATCGTTAATCAATAGATTGGTGGGGCTTCCTGCTATTCTGGTTTTGGGAATACTGACTGCCAACCCGGGATGGGCGGCTTCTGCCGTGAAACCTCAGATCGATGATTTTATTGAGGATATGGTCACTCGTCATGCTTTTGAGCGGCATGAGCTGCAAGTTGTCTTTAATCAGGTAAAAATTCTGCCGGATGCGCTCAAGCTGATGTCCGCGCCTTCCTCGGCGATTTCCTGGCACAGATATCGCGAGCGTTTCGTGAATCAGCAACGTATTGCGGGCGGAGCTGCTTTCTGGCACAGGCATGCACAGGCGTTGACAGAGGCCAGCCAGGTCTATGGTGTTCCAGAGGAGATTATCGTTGCCATTATTGGGATTGAAACCAACTACGGCACTTCTACCGGGAATTATCGCGTGATCGACGCATTGACGACACTGGCTTTCGAGTTTCCCCGGCGGGCTGATTATTTCCGTGAAGAGCTGGTGCAGTATTTTTTGCTGGCAAGAGAGCAGAATTTCGATGTGCTGAGTATCAAAGGCTCCTACGCAGGCGCGATTGGTATTCCGCAATTCATGCCGAGTAGCTACCGGAGCTATGCGGTTGATTTTGATGGTGATAAAAAAATAAACCTGTCCGGAAACGTAGTTGATGCCATTGGCAGTGTGGGCAATTATCTGAAAATGTTTGGCTGGAAGGAAAATCAGTCAGTGGTATTGCGTGCACGCAAGACAAGTGAAAATTTCCGGGGAGTGATCACGCCTGGGATAGAACCGCTGCACTCTGTTGGCAAACTGCGGAACGAGGGAATTGTTTCTGCGGATTCCGGGGATGACGAGCGTCTGGCCGCGCTCATCATATTGGATAACGATGGGCAGGAGGAGTTCTGGTTAGGGTTGAACAATTTTTATGTTATTACGCGCTATAACCGCAGCACCTTTTATGCCATGTCCGTTTATTTGTTGGCTGAGGCGATCCGCGTGGCCAAAAACGGTTAGGAGCAGCATCAGCCGGCGCAGGAACGATCTTCTGCGGAAGATCGTTCGAATACCACAACATGGTCTGCTTCAAGTCTAATGCCAATTTTTTCGCCAATGGCGTGATCATGGTGACTTGGAATCAACGATAGCACTGTGGCACCTTCCGCGAGCTGTAACGTATACAATATATCCGCGCCACGAAATGTTTTATTGAGCACGATAGCGCGCAGCTGACTGTGATCATCGTGCACAATGTCATCCGGGCGGATCAGGACATCCACCAGGCCAGTCGTCCGATTGATTTTGCAATCTGGCTGGCAGGAAAGCCAGATGTTTTCCGTAAGCGTTCCGGCGATAATGTCAACCTTGCCAGATGAATGAATCCTGCCCGGCAGCAACACACCCTGCCCGATAAAACTGGCAACAAAGCGATTGGCAGGCCGATGGTAAAGATCATAGGCGCTACTCCACTGCATCATTTTACCCGCGTGCATCACCCCGATTTTATCGGCAACAGCAAATGCTTCCGTCTGGTCGTGTGTTACCAGAATGGCGGTGATGCCAAGCTGCTTGAGCAGGGAGCGTACTTCCTGGCCCAAGCGCTCGCGCAAGCCAACATCCAGATTGGAGAACGGTTCATCCAACAACAACAGATCCGGGCGAGGTGCCAGCGCACGTGCCAGCGCAACACGTTGTTGTTGGCCTCCCGAGAGTTCGTGCGGATATTGATTCGCCACATCCGTCAGTCCGGTAATCTGGAGCAGCTCGTTGACTCGTTGGGTTTTCTCCGCATGATTGCTGCGATGCAGGCCAAAACCAATGTTGGCTGCCACGTTCAAGTGCGGAAATAACGCATATTCCTGAAATACCATGCCAACCTGCCTTTGTTCGGGGGGCAGAATATAATTGCTGCGGCTGACACATATGCCGTTGAGCAGGATATCACCATCAATAATCGACTCAAATCCGGCAATACAGCGCAATACAGAGGTTTTACCACAGCCACTCGGTCCCAGCAGACAGCCAATTTCGCCCTGTTGCAGGGCAAAAGACAGTTCGTCGATGATGATCTGTCCGGTATAGGCAAACCGAATGTTATCCAGTTGCAGTAATTTATTCATGACATTATTTTTCTGTCTGCCGCACAAGTAGAATGATCGGCAGTAATCCGGCGAGAATCAGCGTCAAGGCGGGCAGGGCAGCGAGTTGCCACTCACCCTCGGAGGTTAATGAAAAAATTCTTACGGCGAGCGTATCCCAGTCGAAGGGACGAGTCATCAGGGTAATGGGCATTTCTTTCATGACATCCACGAACACAAGAACCAGAGCGGTAAACAGCCCACTTTTAAGCATCGGAAAATGCACTGTACGCAACATTGTCCAGCCGCTGATGCCAAGTCCAATGGCTGCTTCGTCAATGCTTTTCGTTACTCGTGTCAGCGCGCTCTCCAGAGGAAAATGGCCGACCGCCAGAAAACGGGCCATGTAAGCAATCAGCATGACAGCCAGTGTTCCTTGAATCAACAGTCCGCTTTCCATATGGAATAATATCAGGAGCCACTCACTGAGCAGGTTATCCAGCCACGCGAGCGGGATAAAGATGCCGACTGCCAGCACTGCGCCGGGCAGCGCATAGCCGATCGTAGCCAGCCGCACAGCCAGACGGGTCGCAAAGCCGGTTTGTAACCGCGCGGCGTAGACCAGTAAGATCGCGGCCAAGCTGGTGACAACGGCGGCAATTGTTGCCAGCGATAATGAATGCCAGACGAATTCCAGGTATCGTTGATTCAGATTGTCAGAAAAGGAAGGCGCGGCCCAGATGGTTAATTGTGCTACCGGCAGAATAAAAGCAAAAAATAATACCGTGCTGGCAAAAGCCGTAACTGCCATGGCTTGCCATCCTGTCAGTCTGATACGTCCTATGTGCGCACTTCGTTTGTTTTCGGAGAAACGCATGCGTGAGCGGAAATGCTGTTCGACCATAATGATCACGAATACGATCAAAATCAGCAGCGATGCAAGCTGCGATGCGGCTGTCAGCGAGAACAGGCTGAACCAGGTTTTGTAAATAGCGGTGGTAAAAGTATCGTAGTTAAAGATCGCCACAGTTCCAAAATCGGCAAGGGTTTCCATCAATGCCAGCATGACGCCAGCGGCGATCCAGGGACGTGCCATTGGCAGTGCAACTTTAAAAAAACCTTGCCGGTGGTTCAATCCAAGCGATTGAGCAACTTCCAGCAAGCGTTTGCCCTGCGTCAAAAATGCGTTACGTGCCAGCAGATAGACATATGGATAAAAAGCCAGCGTCATGACAACTGCCACGCCCGGGCCGCTGCGTATGTCCGGGAGCCAGAGCAGGTCGGCATCAAACAGTTTGCGTAAACCGGTTTGCAGTGGGCCGGTAAAGTCGAATAACCCAAGCGCGACAAATGCGGTTACATAGGCTGGAATGGCGAGCGGCAAAAATAATGCCCAGGAGAAAAAACGGCTTCCGGGAAAGGTATAGACAGCGGTAAACCACGCGAGGCTGATGCCGAGCAGGGCAGTGCCAGCCATGACTCCCAATGCGAGCCATAACGTATTGGTCAATAGGCGGGGCAACAGGGTGGCAGTTAAATGTTGCCAGATTTCATCCTCTGGTGAAAAAATGGAGGCAATGACGACGCACACTGGAATCATGACCAGCGCGGCGATCAAGAATGGAATGATTTTCCAGAATAATCGTCCCCTGAACTGGGTTTGCCCCGATACACCAGTGGCTGGTTGTTTGCTGGCGTGGGTAGAAATACCTTTTCCCAAGCCTAGCGATAACCTGCGCGATCAATCAGTTTAACCGCTCTGGCTTGCAGCGCGCCTGCCTGCGCGACATTCATCGGGTTTGCCTTGAATTCGCCCCAGCTGCGGATGATTTCGCCTGTCTGCGCTTGCGGATTGGCAGGAAATTCCATATTGAGTTCAGCAAACAATTGTTGTGCCGGTATGGAAGAGAGATATTCGAGCAGCCTCAATGCGGCAGATTTGTTTTTGCTGTAACGGGTAATGCCTGCGCCCGAGACGTTGATATGCACGCCACTGTTGTCTTGATCTGGCCAGAAGATGGCCAGCGGCAGATCAGGTTTTTCTTTCATTAAACGGCCAAAATAATAGGTATTGACCAGTGTGATATCACATCGCCCCGCTGCGACAAATTCCATCGCGCGGGTGTCATCCGGCAGAGGGGCGGTCGCCAGATTGGTGACCCAGCCTCTGACGATACGTTCTGTCTCTGCTTCACCATGTTCGGCGATCATCATTGCGACCAGTGACTGGTTATAAACCTTGTTTGACGTGCGCAAACATAGGCGCCCAAGCCATTTTGGCTCAGCAAGCGCGGCGTAGGATACCAGGTCCGCCGACTTCACTTTCAGAGTGTTGTATACAATTGTACGCGCACGCACAGTCAGCCCAAACCACTGGTTATCAGGGTCTTTGAGCTTTTCAGGGATGTTGGTGGCGAGCACGGGTGAATCAACCGGCTGCAATAACCCCTTGCGAGCGGCTTCCCATAAATTGCCTGCGTCAGTCGTGATGAGCATATCCGCCGGCGTTCTTTTTCCTTCCGCCAACAAGCGCGCAAGTAGCGCGCCTTCCTTATCAGTCGTGAATTTGACGGTTATTCCGGTTTCGCGGGTGAAGTTATCGAATAATGGTTTGATGAGTTGCTCGATTCTCGCTGAGTAAACAACAACTTCGGCGGCTTGCAAGGGGGGAGCGACAGATAGTGTGATACCTAATAATGTACAGATGATTTGAAAAAACCGGCATCCGCGCAAATACGAATTAGACATAATATTAAGATTCCCAGGAAATTTACAGCAAAACCCATAGCTGGAAGTATACGCTTAACAGGAATAATTATCAGTCAATGATGTTCGTTAATGCCAATGTGCGTTCTCGCACGGAGAGCTGTCTTCGGGTGGCCATCTCTAAAAATCCATATTTCTTCAATAACAATTGTATGTTGTATCAATATTTTTTTGTTCTTGTCTCGCCTTGTTTGAAACCTTGAATTTTTAGAGATGCCCGGATGTAAATTTGAAGGCTATGTCGCAATTAATTGTTGAATTGAGCGTCCAATGTGTATCGGTATGTAAAAAGAGGGGCGCACCGAGCTATGATCATTTCTGGTGTATGACAAGGGAGAAGGAA
>JAVVEX010000052.1:0-13370 GCA_032251195.1 Nitrosomonas sp. | reverse complement strand
TCACACCAACTTTCTGTTTTTTATCAGCTCTTGGGAAAACAAGGCAATTTCAACAATTAATTGTGACATAGCCATTACCAAGCTTCGCTGCGGTTACAGGTTGAGGTTACTCTTGATAGGGTTGCTCAGCTTATAGCAAACTCCATAAAGCCACTTCTGGACGCACGCATCCGCTTAATAAAAAACATCCGATGTTTCAATGATGTATTGTAATTTAATTAATATTATCATAAACTTAAAATTGTAGAATTTCAGTTGGCAATATATAGGGCACCTCTAAAAATTCAGAGTTTCAAACAAGACGAAGCAGGAACAAAAAATATTGACGCAGCATATGATTGATATGTAAGGAGATCTTTTTGTGAATAACGACGTATTGTAACGAAATATGGGGTTTTGGAGATGGCCTGTATTTTTAGTAGCCCACTGAGTTCATAGTCGCCCAATTATTACAATAAAAACCATACGACGCAGTCTGGACATGCCATCCGATATCAGTGATCAGCCACAGCGTTTGCAGGCGTTGGATCCATTGTGCTCCTTTATTGTGCAGGCGCCAGCAGGCTCTGGCAAGACTGGGTTATTGACGCAGCGCTTCCTGGCATTGCTTGGCCGTGTCGATGAGCCGGAAGAAATCATTGCCATTACCTTTACGCGCAAGGCGGCGGCTGAGATGCAACACCGCATCATGCAGGCGTTGCGTGATGCCAGCGAGAAACTACCGGCGGAAGATGAATTTGTGCAACAAACCCGGCAACTTGCTTGCGGTGCGTTAGTGCGCGACCAGGAGCGTGGCTGGCAATTGCTGGATAACCCTGCACGTTTGCGTATTCAAACGATCGATTCGCTATGCGCGTGGTTGGTTGGGCAGATGCCAGTGGTTTCCGGGAAAGGCGTGCTGTCTGCGGTGACCGAGAATGCGGATGAGCTATATCTTGAAGCTGCGCGTCTGACCTTGCTGGCGCTGGAGGATAACAACGCATGGTCGCCAGCAATTTCTCATCTCGTCCAGCATTTGGATAACCGGCTGGATCGGTTGCAGCGCTTGATTGCGGACATGCTGGCACGGCGTGATCAGTGGCTGCGGCATATTACCAGCATCGAAAACACGGATGTCATTCGCAATCATCTGGAGCAGGCGCTGGTAAGACGCATTACTTCTGTTTTACATACATTAACGAATGCGGTACCGGCCGACCTGCAACGAGAAATTATCGAGCTGGCGCGCTTTGCTGCCGACCAGTTGCAGGATCAGCCAGGAAAAAATAGCATAGACAGTTGCCACATGCTGCTTCAATGGCCGGGCAGTGAATTGCGTGACTGTCCGTTGTGGGCAGGCATCGCAGACTTGTTGTTGACGCAGGAGGGAACATGGCGCAAACAAGTCAATATTAAACAAGGGTTTCCTCCATCCACATCGGCAAAAGACCGCGAATCAAGGGAAAAATACACGCAGGCCAAACAGCGTATGCTGGTATTGCTTTCTGATCTGCAACAAAATGAATCATTCCGCCAGCAGTTGTGCCGGCTTAGAGAGTTGCCACCAGCGCAGTATGAGCCGGCAGAATGGGAAACGTTACAGGCTTTATTCACTTTGCTGAAAGTGGCGACAGCTCATCTGGTAATGGTTTTTCAGCAAGCCGGTGTGGTTGATTTCTGTGAAATTACACTGGCGGCAATCCATGCGCTGGGCACCCCGGAAGAGCCAACAGATCTCGCACTGGCGCTGGATTACCGTATCAGTCATTTGTTGGTTGACGAGTTTCAGGACACATCGTTCAATCAGGCGCAACTGTTGCATGGGCTGACCGCTGGTTGGCAGGTGGGAGACGGCAGGACACTTTTTCTGGTGGGTGATCCAATGCAGTCCATATACCGTTTTCGTCAGGCTGAAGTGGGATTGTTTCTCGATATCTGCCAGCGTGGCTGCTTTGGTCAGATTCCCATACACTTTTTACACCTAACCGTTAATTTTCGCTCACAGTCAGGCATCGTTGATTGGGTCAATCAGCATTTTTCTGCTATTTTTCCCGCTGCGAATAATGTAGCGACAGGTGCAGTAACCTATACTGCCGCGACAGCTTTTCATCCCGCCATGGCAGGAGAAGCCGTGAGCGTTAATGCAAGCCTGCAAAAGGATGATCCGGCAGAAGCAGCAGCGATCGTGACCATCGTTCAGCAAACTCGGCAGCAATATCCTCATGGGAAGATTGGGATTCTGGTGCGCAATCGTGCACACCTGCCAGCCATCACAACCAGCCTGCGGCACGCACGGTTGCGCTTTCAGGCAGTAGAAATCGAGCGACTTGCGCGTCGTCCGGTTATTCGGGATCTGAACGCATTGACGCGGGCATTGCTACATTCCGCCGACCGAATTGCCTGGCTGACAGTATTGCGCGCGCCATTCTGTGGTTTTTCGCTCAACGACTTGCACACACTTGTGCAGGCAGATTTAACCATGACCGTAATGGATTGTCTTTCCGTACCGCCAACGCTGGCTGGTTTGAGTGAAGACGGACAGCAACGACTTGAACGAGTACAGCCAATTCTAGCGAGCGCCTTATCTCTGTGCGACCGGATACCACTGCGGGCAAGTGTCGAGGGTACGTGGCTGCAGCTGGGTGGTCCGGCGTGCGTAACCGATAACACCGATTTGCCGGATATCGAGGTTTATTTTGAGTTGCTGCAAAAACTGGAAGAAACCGGGGTTCGCCCCGATGTGCAAATGCTGGATGATGCCCTTGCACGGCTGTTTGCTTCCCCCGACACCGCAGCAGATGATAGCCTGCAGATTATGACCCTGCACAAAGCCAAGGGGCTGGAATTCGATACAGTTATTTTGCCGGGATTGGGCAAATCCCCCCGACGTGATCGGGAGAAGCTGCTCAACTGGGCGGAATTTTCCACCGAATCCGGAGTGGCTGATCTGATGTGCGCGCCGATCAGCGCACCAGGCGATGATAAAGACCCTATCTCCGCGTACATCATGACACTCGAGAAGGAGAAGACGTCGATGGAAGATGCGCGATTGCTGTATGTCGCGGTGACCCGCGCCAGGAATCAGCTGTATTTGCTGGGACAGATCGCATTCGATGCAGACAGGTCGAAAGATGGCATTCCTCTGCCACCCGCCAACACGCTGCTGGCAAAGTTATGGCCGGCGGTGGAAAAACATTTCCTGGCAGAACATCATGCTGGTAGTAATGACGCACACCAATACGGTCAATTTACCGTTTCGGAGCAGCAATCGATGCAAATCGGTCATGCGCGCTTGGTCGCGGACTGGCAAACGCTACCACCGCCCGAAACATGGTTGCTCACCAAGGCAGAAGTCCAGGCGATACCAGTAATTGAGCCAATCGATTTCAATTGGGCAGGGGAGACAGCGCGGCTGATTGGTGTAACCTTGCACCGCTTGCTGCAGCATATCGGGCAAATTGGCATAGAAAATGTCACCCAGCAGGATCTGGTCAAATTGACGCAGCAGGCGCCGATATTGCTCAGGCACTCCGGTATCGCTCCGCAGCAGACCGAAATTGCTGCGCAACAGATTAAAACTGCACTCGATAATATATGCTCTGATGCTCGCGGTCGCTGGATCCTGAGCAATCAGCATGTACAGGCGCGCTGCGAATGGGCGCTATCCGTAACGACCAATCGCACGAATACCACCCTCGTCATGATAGACCGCACCTTTATTGATGCAGCGGGAATACGCTGGATTATTGACTACAAAACCGGGACCCATACAGGAAGTGATGTGGAGGCTTTTCTCGATCAGGAGCAGCGGCGTTATTTACCGCAGCTCACGCGATATGCCACAATATTACAAAAAATGGAAAACCGGCCAATTCGACTTGGCCTGTATTTTCCGCTGCTGACTGCGTGGCGTGAATGGCGCTTTAGCAGTTGATTGTATGTGTATTTATTGGAAATACAAAAAACTAACGATACGCATCAAGGTATGGAGAATGAGTCGTTACAAATAAAAACGCTTTTTGTCCATGGAAATGGCTCATGCGTGCAAGGCATATAAATAAGTTCTCGGTGCGATGGTAAAATGCAGGCTGTCAGTGTCGTAAATATAAATCACTAAGAGTAAATATCATGTTCTCAAAACAAGAAACCATAGAGAAAATCGATCCGGAGTTATGGCTGGCGATCAAAGGCGAGATGCAGCGCCAGGAAGATCATATCGAGCTGATCGCTTCTGAAAATTATGCCAGCCCGGCGGTTTTACAGGCGCAAGGTACCGTGCTAACCAACAAATATGCTGAAGGCTACCCTGGTAAACGCTATTACGGTGGGTGCAAGCATGTTGATGTCGTCGAGCAACTTGCAATTGACCGGCTCAAGGCGCTGTTCAAGGCGGAATATGCCAATGTGCAGCCACATTCTGGTTCTCAGGCCAATGCTGCCGTATATCTGTCAGCATTGCAACCCGGAGATACCCTGCTGGGGATGTCGCTGGCGCATGGTGGGCATCTCACACATGGCGCGTCTGTCAATATGAGCGGTAAGATTTTCAATTCAATTTCCTATGGGCTTAATCCAGAAACTGAGGAGATAGACTATGAGGCAGTTGAGCGACTCGCGCACGAACATCGGCCGCGCATGATTGTGGCAGGAGCTTCTTCATATGCGCGTGTAATTGACTGGAAGCGGTTTCGTAAAATTGCGGATCAGGTCGGCGCCTATCTGTTTGTCGATATGGCGCACTATGCAGGTCTGATCGCGGCAGGTTTTTATCCTAATCCGGTGGGAATCGCTGATTTTGTAACGAGTACTACGCATAAAACCCTTCGTGGGCCACGCGGGGGCGTTATTATGGCCAAACCGGAATTCGAGAAAACGCTCAACTCGGCTGTCTTTCCCCAGACCCAAGGGGGGCCGCTGATGCATGTCATCGCAGCCAAAGCAGTAGCCTTCAAGGAAGCTGCCAGCCAGTCATTCAAAAATTATCAGGAACAGGTAATCGAGAATGCTCGCGTCATGGCGAAGGTTCTGAATCAGCGTGGCCTGCGTATTGTGTCCGGGCACACGGATTGCCACATGTTTTTGGTTGATTTATGCCCGAAAAACCTGACTGGAAAAACAGCAGAAGCTGCGCTGGAGGCGGCACATATTACCGTCAATAAAAATGCTATCCCTAATGATCCTCAGAAACCTTTCGTCACCAGTGGCATACGTATCGGCACGCCAGCAATTACAACGCGTGGTTTCAAGGAGTTGGAAGCCGAACAGCTTGCGAATCTGGTTGCTGATGTGCTGGATGCGCCTGAAGATGAACAAGTTCTGGCAAAGGTTGCGCAACAAGCGCAGGCATTATGTACAAAATTCCCCGTTTATGAGAAGTAATACACAGGAGACGCTATCTGTTTTTTCTGCAAGCTTGTCCCTGCTGATAAACAAGCAGTCCTGAATATGAAGTGCCCATTTTGTGGTGCGGACGATACCAGTGTTATTGATTCGCGTGAAAATGACGAGAGAACACGCATCAGGCGTAGACGACGCTGCCTGGCTTGCGAAAAGCGATTCACTACTTATGAAACAGTCGAGTTACGTTTTCCGCAGGTTATAAAGCAGGATGGCAATCGGGTGGAATTTGACCGAAACAAACTGCTGACCAGTTTTTTACGAGCGTTACACAAAAGACCGGTTACTGCGGAACAAGTTGATCTCGCCATGGAGCGGATTATACAGAATCTGCTGGGCAGCGGCGTACAGGAGGTCCTGTCTCGCACAATCGGCGAATGCGTTATGCAGGAACTCTACGCGCTGGATAAAGTCGCCTATATTCGCTTCGCCTCTGTTTACAGAAGTTTTGAGGATGCTGGTGATTTTCAGGACGCAATCAGAGAAGTTCAGGCTGCCTCACCAATTGAAAGAAAATGACAACAAGATTCTGCTGCTGTCTGTATTTACCTTAAGACGTTTCTAAAATTCAGGATTTCAAACAAGACGAGGCGAGAACAAAAGATATTGACGCAGCATATGGTTGGTATGTAAGGAGATATTTCTTGTAAATAACGACGCATTCTAACGAAATATGGATTTTTAGAGATGCCTCATTATTCATGATAATGCTCGCACCTAAATGCTGAGAAAATTGGTTATCCTCCGGTTACGTTTTTCTGAGGTTTATTCAGGGATTACAATAGATGATGGTTTTTGGCAGAAATACTTAAGGATTTCAATGTTGTTTTTTGTTGCAAGCGTGGGACAATTACTCTGCTGAAATAAGTGTTGGTATGCCGCTCGCTCTTTTGATGGCGTCGTCGAGTGCTGCTTCATCAATTCTGATACTGGAAGTAGACATGTCATCAGGAGATATTCCGGTCTTTTGCAGAAAAGACTGGATAGCAGCATGGACTTCCTGTGGATATGGAATAAGGTCTGTGTCGGTCAGTTCTTCTTCCAGCAGGGGGTGCAGCTCGATATATAGATTTTTCCCAAGCCAGCCAAGCTTGATGGGCTGGTTGACAATTTGTACGGGCGTACCTGCGGGAATGATCGAAAATAGTGCTTCTATGTTTTCTGGATACATGCGTATACAACCATGGGTAACGCGCATGCCTACGCCGAAGGGTTTATTTGTACTGTGAATAAGATATCCGGGCAAGCCCAGGTAGAGCGCGTAACGTCCAAGAGGATTGTCCGGGCCGGCAGGTACGATATTTGGCAAATGCTCTCCTGTAGCTGCCATCGCTTCGTCCTTGAGCGATTGAGGCGGGGTCCATGTGGGATCTTTTTGTTTTCTGGTAATGGTGGTTTTTCCAAGCGGCGTCTTCCAGTCCATTCTTCCAATACTGACAGGATAGGTTATTACATTTGGTTTTTCGCCTTTGACTGATTTAGGGAAATAATAAAGTCGCATTTCGGGCAGATTGATGACCAGTCCGGTTCTTTTTGCCTGGGGGAGAATATAGCGAGAGGGCAATACCACCTCTGCACCTTGTTCCGGTAGCCAGCGATTGACATTGGGATTGGCCAGCAGTATTTCATCTTGCCCAATCTCATGGCGACGCGCAATATCAAGTAAGGTTTCCTCGCGATTAGCCGGGGTGACCAGAATTTCTCCAAAAATATCCACATCGCTTGGAGGAAGTATCCAGCTTTTGGCCTGAGCATAAAGCGGGGCAAGCATCAAGATAAGCTGTAGTAGTTGCAAGAAGAGGGTGGCTGGTTTCATGATCTGCGTTTATTGGGTCAGATAGAAAACTGAAATTTCACGTAATTGAAAATATAGGTTTCTTAGGCAAAGAAATACTTGTGCTCGGAAGCGGTTGGGAGGCTGTCCGAGCTAAATTTTTAGACTGTTTAAGGTGAATAGTGGTTCTATTTAAAGTCCCCCTCTATCGGGAACCTTGAATTTTTAGAGGCACTCTGCTGCTTATAGTTTTGCCAGGACCTCTGCAACTGTTTGCCCCATCAGGGAAGGGTTGGGACAAATGGTTACGCCCAGATCCCGCAAGTACGCTACTTTTTCTGCCGCACTTTCGTCTGCCGATGAGATAATCGCGCCGGCATGACCCATGCGTCTGCCGGAAGGTGCGGTCAGGCCTGCTATGTAGGCAATCAATGGTTTGCGCATATGTTCCTTGGCAAACAGCCCGGCTTCTACTTCCATCGGCCCGCCAATTTCGCCAATCATCAATGCTACTTTGGTTTCGGGGTCCTGCTCCAGTTTTTCGAGAACGTCACGGTGTGAGCTGCCAATAATCGGATCACCACCAATGCCTACTGATGTTGAGATACCGATATTCAGACGTCGCATTTGATCTGCGGCTTCGTAACCCAGTGTGCCGGAGCGGCCAACGACGCCAACGACGCCACGAGCGTAAATGTGTCCCGGCATGATGCCCAACATTGCACGTCCCGGGCTGATTGTGCCGGAACAATTAGGGCCTGTCAGCATCATGCGGTTTTCTGGTGGAAAGCGACGCAGAAAATTCTTGACGGTCATCATGTCCTGGGTTGGAATACCATCGGTGACCGATACACAATATTTGATGCCAGCGTCAGCAGCTTCCATCAGCGAGTCTGCTGCAAAAGCAGGCGGTACAAACACGATACTGGCTTCTGCCCCGATTTGTTCAACGGCTTCCTTGACAGTATTGAAGACGGGCAGTCCCAGATGTTTCTGGCCGCCCTTGCCTGGCGTTACTCCGCCCACCACATTGGATCCATAATCAAGCATTTCCTGGGCATGAAAAGTACCGATTCTGCCGGTAAATCCCTGGACGATGATGCGAGTTTGTTCATTAATCAGAATTGCCACTTTATATTTCCCTTTTCCGTGTATTAACCGACAGCTACCTGGTTTCGCGCCGCAACAACTTTTTCGGCAGCCTCAGCCAATGTTTCAGCAGTGATGATTGGCAGGCCACTATCGGCGATAATACTGCGGCCTTTCTCGACATTGGTTCCGGAAAGGCGCACTACCAGCGGTAGTGTCATGCCAATGTTGCGTACTGCCTGCACAACGCCCTCGGCGATCCAGTCACAGCGATTGATGCCGGCAAAAATATTGACCAGCATCGCTTTTACGCCCTGATCAGCCAATACCAACCGGAACGCTTTTTCCGTGCGCTCTGCCGAGGCACCACCGCCGACATCCAGAAAATTAGCCGGTTCGCCGCCAGCCAGTTTGATCATATCCATGGTTGCCATGGCAAGCCCCGCGCCATTGATCATGCAACCAATGTCACCATCCAGACCGACGTAGCTGAGACCGACTTCTGCAGCCGCCACTTCCCGAGGGTCAATTTGTGTGTTGTCGCGTAATTCGGAAATACGGTGACGGCGAAATAGTGCATTCTCGTCAAAACTCATTTTGGCATCAAGCGCAATTAATTCGCCACTCCTGGTTACGACCAGTGGGTTGATTTCGAGTATATTAGCGTCATTATCGCGCAGTGCCCGATAACACCCTTTGATCGTCTTGACCGCAGTATTGAGCAATTCGCCATCCAGCCCCAGTGCGAAGGCCATTTTCCTTGCCTGGAAATCCTGTAATCCGACAGCAGGTTCGATGTAAATTTTCTTGATTGAATCCGGAGTGGTTGCCGCCAGCGTCTCGATATCCATTCCACCTTGGGCAGAACCGACGATGATGACGCGCTCATGACTGCGGTCGATCATAAGTGCAAGATAAATCTCTTTGGCAATTTCAGTACCGGTTTCGATATACAGTCTGGTGCAAAGCTTGCCAGCGGCCCCGGTTTGATGGGTGACCAGCCGTTTTCCTAACAATGCTTCGGCTACTGACTCTATTTCCTCGTGCGACCGACACAGCTTGACGCCGCCTGCTTTACCACGCGCACCTGAATGAATTTGCGCCTTGACGACCCAGGCATTCCCGCCAATTTCGCGGCTGCGTTGCACCGCCTCCTCGACTGTATGCGCCAGACCACCCTCGGCCAGTCTGATTCCGTATTCCGCCAGGATTTCCTTGGCTTGATATTCATGGATGTCCAATTTGTTGCTCTCTCTTTGATTGTGTACTTTTGATGGTTACTTTTCTATGTCAGCCATACTGACTGGTAATAAGACTACTTGGCTGAGATTGCTTCAGCCATTTTTACAATATTACTGGCCATTCTTTCCGAAGCTGCATCGATCAGGCGGCCATCGAGCGAAGCGGCACCTTTGCCTTGTGCTGCTGCTTCTTTCAGGGCGACCAGGATGCGCTTTGCTTTTTCCACTTCTGCAGCAGGAGGGGTGAATACATCATTGGCCAGCGCAATTTGTGATGGGTGTATTGCCCATTTACCTTCGCAACCTAGCGCTGCTGAGCGCTTTGCAGCGAGTTTAAAACCTTCTGGATCCTGAATATCGCCAAATGGACCATCGATCGGGCGCAGCCCGAATGCACGACAGGCCACGGTCATGCGGCTGATGGCCGCGTGCCATTGATCACCTGGGTAATCCGGGTTCAAGCCGCCAATATTGGTGGTGCGCGCGCGGTTGCTGGCAGCATAATCTGCTACACCGAAATGCAGGGCTTCCAATCGGCCATGGGCGCCCTGGCGCGCAATATCCTCAACATTGGCCATTCCCAGTGCGGTCTCGATCAGCGCCTCCAAGCCGATACGGTTTTTCAGGCTCTGTTGCATTTCAAGCTGATTGACCATGGCTTCCACCATGTAAACATCCGCATAAACGCCAACCTTGGGGATCAGTAGTGTGTCAATCTTGTGGCCGGCTTGCTCGACCAGATCCACCACGTCGCGTACCATGTATTGAGTGTCCAGCCCGTTGATGCGCACTGAAAGCGTAATACCATGGCGCTTCCAATCGAGATCGTTGATTGCCTGGATAATGTTTTTGCGTGCGGACAATTTATCATCCGGTGCAACCGCATCTTCCAGATCAAGAAAAATAAAATCCACGCCGCTTTTCAGCGCTTTCTCAAACATCTCGGGGCGGGAGCCGGGAACAGCCAGTTCACAACGCTGTACGCGTTGAATATTGGTTTCATACAATGTGTGGCTCATTTTTTCTCCATTCGGTTAAAAATGTCCCTAAGGACTGTAATTCGGCACAATAAATAATGTTTGCTTATATCAAATATCAATTATATTTCGCGTCCGGCCTTGTGCGAATGCCGGAATTTTTAGGGACACATAAGGGTTATTGTTTGTTAAACAATAATAAAATAAAGCAGTTATTTGTTTTTGTGCGGTTTGCTATTGTTATAAAATCTGTCAATTATAACACTGGCAACAATTAACTCTGCCCGGGCTGCTCTGGCGTCGAAAAAATAGAAATTCGGAGTCGGCTCAGACATCGGAAATTTCTGTCCCTGCGCGCCATGGTTCCAATTGTTGTTGAGTGCAATCGATGATGCTCTCTGATTCTTCGCTGGCGGAATGAGACTTGAGGGTGTCTCTAAAAATTCAGAGTTTCAAACAAGACGGGGCGATAGCAAAAAACATTGACGCAGTATGTGATTGATAGGTAACGAGATATTTTTTATAGAGATGACGAAGTGTTATAACGAAATATGGATTTTTAGTGATGCCCTCGAATCGTCGTTTTTCCTTTTTTATCCTATCATCAGGTAACGCTGTTTTTGTCAGAATAGGGTAGCATGACGATATTTAACTGCTATCCTTGAATCATTATGCCTATTAATCTTGTTCCGCCTGTTGATGAAGCGCTTTTGCCTGTTTGCGGTGTGTCATTGGGTATTGCCGAAGCAGGCATCAAACATCCTGACCGGCGCGATTTGCTGATTATCCAGCTTGCCGGGGATGCTCAGATCGCAGGAGTCTTTACCCAAAACCGTTTTTGTGCAGCGCCAGTTGTAGTAGCAAAAGCGCATTTGAACAGTGCGCTGCCAATACGTGCACTCGTGGTTAACACTGGTAACGCTAACGCGGGCACGGGGCGGAACGGAATAGAACATGCTGAGGCAACCTGTGCCGCACTGGCAGAATTGTTGGGTTGTCGGCCCCAGCAGGTTTTGCCCTTTTCGACCGGGGTCATTATGGAGCCATTGCCGGTTGCTAAAATTATCGAGCATTTGCCAGCGGCAGTGGCTGATTTGTCGCCTGGTAACTGGCTTGCCGCGGCGTATGCCATCATGACCACCGATACGGTTGCCAAAGGGGTCTCTCGTCAGATCATGATTGATGGTGTGCCGGTTACGATTACCGGTATTGCCAAAGGTTCGGGCATGATTCATCCCAATATGGCGACGATGCTCGGGTTCATTGCGACTGATGCCGCTATTTCCCCGACACTGTTGCGTTCGCTGGTGCGAATCGTTGCGGACTGCTCTTTCAATTGCATTACAGTCGATGGTGATACTTCCACCAATGATGCTCTGATGCTGATTGCAACCGGACGGGCAGGGCATACACCGGTAAATGATGCCAATCATCCCGATTTTGACAGGCTTCGTGCAGCAATCATGGAAGTGGCCGTTATACTCGCGCAGATGATCGTGCGGGATGGTGAAGGTGCAACCAAGTTCATTACCATTCAGGTTGAAAAAGGTCAAAACCGGGAGGAATGCAAAAATGTTGCCTATGCAATCGCGCATTCTCCGCTGGTTAAAACCGCTTTTTTTGCATCGGACCCTAATCTGGGGAGAATCCTTGCGGCTATTGGATATGCCGGTATCGATGATCTCGATGTCGCACTTGTTCAGCTTTATCTTGGCGATGTGCTGGTTGTGGAAAATGGCGGGCGGGCGACAAGCTATCGCGAGGCAGACGGTCAGCGCATCATGCAGTTTCCTGAGATAGCGATGCGAGTTGTGTTAAACAGAGGGGAGGCCGCAACGACGGTATGGACGTGTGATTTATCCTACGATTATGTCAAAATCAACGCGGAATATCGTTCATGAAACCGTCAAACCGCGAGCTTCTCCATCGTCTCGATCGGCTGTTATTGGTGCTGGAACAATTTGTTCCACACCAACAAGCGATCCGTCCTGATTTTGATGCGCATATTGCTTTTCGCTGGGTGCGGCAGGGACAGGCCAATTGGCTGTTGCCTGTTAATTGTCCACATTCCATCACGCTTGATTCGTTGTACAACATCGATGAGCAGAAACAACTGCTTGATCGTAATACCAGGCAGTTTGTCTCTGGGTTTCCCGCCAACAATGCTTTATTGACCGGTGCGCGCGGTACTGGTAAATCATCTCTGGTCAAGGCATTGTTTAACCAGTATGCCTCGCGGGGATTGAGACTGATTGAAGTTGATAAACAGGTGCTGATTGATTTGCCCGATCTGATAGACCTGATCGGCGGACGTCCGGAAAGATTTATTCTGTATTGTGATGACCTGTCATTTGAAGCAGATGAGCCTGGTTACAAGGCGCTGAAAGTAATTCTCGACGGCTCTATTGCGATTGCTTCCGAAAATGTACTGGTTTACGCCACGTCCAACCGCCGCCACCTTATGCCGGAATTCATGGATGAGAACCTCTTGGCGCGTCATATCAATGGCGAGATTCATCCTGGAGAATCGATCGAAGAAAAAATTTCCCTGTCGGAACGGTTCGGATTATGGGTATCATTCCATCCGTTCGACCAAAGCCAATATCTCGATATTGTTGAACATTGGCTTGCCAGGCACGGTATTCGAAAAATGACCGCCACTGTCCGCCAGGCAGCATTGCGCTGGGCACTTGCGCGTGGTTCCCGTAGTGGGCGGGTTGCTTGGCAGTTTGCGCGCGACTGGGCTGGTCAACATAAGAGCATCTCTAAACATTCAGAGTTTTAAGCAAGATGAGGCAAGAGCAAAAAATGTTGACGCAACATATGATTGATATGCAAGGAGATGTTTTTGGCTATGTCGCAATTAATTGTTGAATTGAGCGTCCAATGTGTATCGGTATGTAAAAAGAGGGG
>JAVVEX010000051.1:0-13383 GCA_032251195.1 Nitrosomonas sp. | reverse complement strand
AAGCTGAAGCGAAATTACGAAAGTATGGTGGCCATAGCATGTGGATACCTGTGGCTACCTATGTGAAATGTCAACAGACCCTAGCATATGCTTTATCATATACCCATGATCTGGAGATTAGCATGCGCAACGAACGACACGTCAGCCTGTTTAGAAACGGCCGCAGTCAAGCGATACGAATTCCGCGCGATTTTGAACTGGAAGGCACCGAAGCGATCATCCGCAAAGAAGGCGATAAACTGATTATTGAACCGGTCAGCAAAAAAAGCCTGAAGGAACTGCTGGCGATCTTGCCCATGCTGGATACGGATTTTCCTGAAATTGTTGATCCAATTGTCGGGTCTGAAGATATTTTCTAAGGAGCCGTGAAGAAATAAGTGTGACAGTTATTATTTATGGGCGACTTTCGTTATTTACTGGATACCAACATAGTCTCAGAGCTTGTGAAAAATCCTCGGAGCAGGTTGGTCGAAAAAATACTGGCTTCAGGATGAGTATCTATAGAGTCTGACCCCATTAATCCACATTAATCTCAGAAAATCTGCGCTTTAAAGGTCTGCCGCGTTTATTGAAACCAACAGAACAACCGACAATGGATGCGATCTGTTGTTTGAAACGCTCATTACCCAGCGGCGTTCCCGACTGCAAACTCGATCGGATTAAATCAAGTTCATCCGAATGGATAGGGCTTTCAAATAAACCTCGATAGGCCTCTTGCCGTGCTTTAGGGGTCTTCCCCAAAGCCAAATAAAGAGCATGCGGCTGGATAATGGCATTATCAATCCCTTGGGCATTCGCAGCATAACTGGACCAGCGATACTGCGCCTGATGTTCCACCATCGCCGCACGCACCGGATTCAGCTCGATATACCGCATGCAGGTCATGAAATAATCTTCTGATGCCAAAAATATGCTCCTTATGCCGACTTTCCCACAAACTTCCTCGTCGTCGATAGGTTTTATTGATGTAGGGCACAAAATGACGCCCGATACCCTGAAACAACAGGCCAATATCATTTTCAGCTTTTGGCGTAACTAATAAATGCACATGATTGGTCATCAACACATAGGCATGAATCAAACAGCCAAGCGCATCAGCCGATGCTTTCAAATACCGTATCTATAGGGTCTGACCCCATTATTTCCTTATTGTCTGCCCTCCCACCAACCTGCCAAGCTTTATTTTTTCCCCATCATGACGTTAAACCAAATTTAACATGTGATTTACATGCCTGAAAAAATAGTAATTTGTTTCTCTTAATGAACTCAGACTATTATATGTAGCTTGATAACGGAAGAAAGGAGACGACATGAAACCGACAAATCAAATTATGGAACTTCCGCCGGCATTGGCCGGTGATAAAAGTGTTTTATCAGAGGAAGCAATGCAGGAAATTCGTGCCTTGAGCGGAGCGAAACCGAAAGCATTTTTCCTGCAGGTACTCAGTGCCTGGACAGCCATCATCGCAGCGGTCTTAATAGCGGAGCAGATTGATGAAATCTGGGCAAGCCTGATTGTAATCGTGATCATCGCAACCCGCATGAACATTCTGGGATTGCTCGTGCACGAACAGGTTCACTCGCTGGGGTTGCGCAACCGTTTTGGCGACAGCCTCATAAACCTGCTAACAGCCTATCCACTGGGAATCACAGTCGAAAACTACGCACAGGTGCATCTATCTCACCACAAACACTATTTTACGGAAAGCGATCCAGATTTTCTGCGCAAGAGCGGGCCAGACTGGACATTTCCAATGCCATGGACCCGGGTCCTGAAGCTGGTGCTGAGTGATCTGAGCGGGTTAAGCTTTCTGAAGCTGCTGCGCGGCAAGCGCTTACAAAACAGCGACGTATTCAATCGCAAGTTTCCCACGCCAGGGTGGCTGCGGCCATCATTCTACCTGGCGCTCGCCATCCTGCTGACTGCCCTGCAAGCGTGGCATCTGTTCTTCGTTTACTGGCTGCTGCCACTCGTCACATTGATGCCGCTGATCGTAAGACTTGGCGCTGTGTGCGAACACGTATACGGAAAAACCAGCGCGAATGTAATTGAATCATCGCCCCTGATTCTACTGCGCTGGTGGGAAAAACTGCTGTTGCCCAATCTCAACTTCACGCTGCATGCCTACCACCATTTTTTCCCCGGTATGGCTTTCTGCAATTTACCCAAGGTGCATGCCATTTTCAAACGGGAAGGACTGGTAAATGAAAAAAACCTGTTTCATGGCTATAGCGGCTATTTGCGCTATTTGCAATCTGCCAGCGGTATACCCGGTTTCCGGGATCAACAAGAGCAGACATCAACGCATCCATTCAATCCATCGAAACATTAGAATTGTTTCTTGGGTGGCTGTCGATTTTTTTTACACTTTACACCTGCGCCACCTCAAATCAAGATCAGGCTCATTTTGTTCATTTATTTAACCATTAAATATCATAATGTTAGTAAGTTTATATAAACTTGGCACAAATATTGCTTATATTTTATTGAGTGCAGACTTTCTTGTACTTGAGCAATTTTAAATTATGATTACTTTCAGGAGACGGGTATGAACATAAGGAAATCAGCAATCGCCATGGCAACCGGACTGGTGTTGGGCGTGGTATCCGCAGCATCCAGCGCGGCAGTGATGAAATTTGAAGATAATGATCTCGATTTTCTCTTACGAGGTGATCTTACTGCCCCAGTCACCACTGACACCACTTTCCAGGTGGGCGATATTCTGGTGAGCGTTTTTGAAATTGACGTCCATACAATCGATAGCGTCAATGCAATTCCAGCGGGACAGGAATTGACTGGTGTTGCGGCAATCCAGATAACCAGTATAGTCGGGAGTGGCGCTGGCAGCATGATTAATTTTGGCGCAGTTGACGGCGGGGGGCTGGACGGTATTTTATCAGCTAACCTCATCAATCTTGGCATGCCGTTGGGTGCTGGCGCCGCAGTGGCTATGTTTCTAAATGACAACACTGGCGCTAACAACTTGCAAATCGGTATCGCGGATGGAACGCCTCAAGGGAACCCCAGCTGCACGAGTCTGGCTGACTGCCTTACTGAGGTAACAATGGGTGAGAAATACCAGGTCGATGGTTTCCTGGGGGATTCTGATGAATTCTGGAAAGCTACCATACTCGCAGACGGCGGCGCGAATCCTGCTACCGTGCTCGGTCTAAGCAATAGCACGCTTGTGGCTGGTTTTAATGCCGCATTGAGCAACATGTTTCAGAAGGGTCATACGATCGGAGGAACCGATCTTCTGACCGGTCTTCCTTGTGACCTTGCTGCTTCAGGCTGCGCAGGCGCGACATTCAGCGGAACGATTACTGGTGGTGGCGGTATTCCCGCCGGCCACGGCGCATTTGCTCACAGTGACTTTGATGGCACCAAAAATACCATTCCAGAACCTGCCACTTTGTTGCTGTTGGCAAGCGGATTACTCGGTATCGGTGCCAGCCGTTGGACAAAAAAAAGCAAGGTATAACCAGTACGAGCAGTACAAGCTTTAGGTTACAGAGCTTGCACACCAACAAAGACAGCCCGCATGGGCTGTCTTTGTAACCGGAATCCACCAGAAACAAAATATGTTTGATTTGTTGGTCATGTTTCTTCAATATAGCGCATTACTGTTTCACGCCCCGCTATAACCGGCATTGGCTTTGCCTTCCCCATTCTGAACAGCATCAAGGGGATGCCTTCTTCACCAGCAATTGCCCGCCAACCTGTTTTCAATTCCTGCTGCAAGCCAACAGCAATCCCTTCGTCCGGTGCGCCATCCAGGGCATAGAGCGCCGAAGCGGGCATGGGTTGCAGTACCCGCCCCTGCCGGGTGACGGATAGCCACAGACGCTGGAATGCGCGACCAGCCTCCAGTACGGATTGAATATCGGTTTTTCTGACACAAAGCATGCCCAGATGCGGCGCCAGCCGGCACGGCAGATAAGCCGCGCGCAAACCCAACATCCGATGCGCGCCGAATCTGTTTGCCACGCGCATCACTGGCCAGTGCCGCAACGTGGAAAACAAACCACGCAGCATTGGTTCCACACCCAAGGTGCCGGGCGGCAATCCAGCTTCACAGCTGTTTTTCCAGCCCACGTCAAAACGGATTGCGGAAAACAATTCCTCGTGCAAAACGGGGTTGTAAAACCGTTCAGTCTCTGCCCGCTGTATCTGTTTCAGGACGGCCTTGCGCTGCACGGTTTCATCCAGCCAAAATAAATTGCAGTTTGCATAACACTCGACTGCCGCGACAAGCTCAGCGTTTTCTTTGTCTGTCATGCCTGGCCCATGAAACCAGATGTGGCGGTTGGTATGCCGATGCGGAATCATTTTCCATAACGGGTCTTCACTGACCGCCTGGTTTTTCAGGTGGAGCGCCATCAGCAGGCCATCCTTCTGCATCGGGCATGGCGTGACCGAGACGTCCATGCCGAACCGGCTGGCGGAAAGTGTAAAATTTTCCGACAATGCTCCCAGTGACAACCACGCCAGCACTCGCCGATACCCTGTTGGCTGAAAAAATGCGGGGTCGTCCGTATAGCACTGGACGCTGTCCATGCCGAGTTTGAAGCGGATGTTATGCCGGTTATCGGCCGAGGGTGCGAGAATTGCGTGGTGCAGGATGGATTCGAGTTCCTGTCGATTAATGGTCATGCGTTTTTCTCCCTGATCGTGCGTTGATTTGTTTCGTCGTTTTTATGTGGTTACGACTGTTTGCCAAGCTGTTTGCGGGCCAGCCACAAGGCAAGTCGCTGCATCGGATGCCGATTGCCGCCCGGCCGCCAGGTTTTGACCAGCCGGTTATGATACGCATCTATCTGGTAGCCATGCGGCGCGGGCGTAATCTTGCCTCTTTTGAGCGCAATCTTAAGCGCTTCGGCTGCCACCAACCCGTTGCATAATTGGCAAGCTGCTATGGCAGAGGGACTGATTTTGTTCGCAAAATCCACCCGGGAGCGGTCCACCAGATAATTGCGCTGCAACATCGCGGGCGACAGCCCGACCAGAAAACGAATCAGCATTTCCTGTTCGTCGCAGCCTTCCAGGCAAAAATAGTCTTCAAACGACATGTGCCCCGGCAGAAAAACCAGCACGGCGGCACCCATACCGAGCGGCGCAGCCGTAATTGCCGGAATTCCCAGCCGATGACAGGCAGCAAAAGTGGCGCGGCGGGCATGAACCGCAAAAAAATCCAGGCCATCGACATACAAATCAACCCCGTCCAGAAAGGCAGGAAGATTGGCATCATTCACTCCGTCTGGAAATAGGCGTATATCGAGTTCCGGGTTGATGTCACGCGCCATAGTGGCCAGCACGTCAACCTTGGGCTTATCCAGCGTGGATACCGCCGCACCGGTCTGACGGTTGAAATTGACAAGATCAAAGGTATCAAAATCCGCGATGTGAAAAGCGCCAATACCAAGCCGTATCAATGTCAGCAAGTGGCTCCCGCCAACCCCGCCCATGCCGGCGATCGCAATGCGTTTGCCGCGCAGGATGGATTGTTCCTGCATGGTCACCCAACCAATGTTGCGTGAAAAAGCGCTACTGTAGTCAAATGTTGTCATTCCAGATCCTATTGTCAGTTAGAGTCATGCCAAAAAACTGATACGACATAAAAACAGGTGCACTTAAGGGCGTCTCTAAAAAATCAGGGCGTTAAGCAAGGCGAGGCGAGAACAAAAAATATTGACGCAGCATAGGATTGACATGTCAGAAGATATTTTTTGTGAATCATAACGTATTGTAACGAAATATGGATTTTTAGAGATACCCTTTAATTGCAAAATATATGAGCTTACGCTACGGAGAAACAGGAGCCAGGTTACATGGCTATGAGCAATACAACCCATAAACCGTTTTTTAATGTAGCATCATGCTGATGAATCAACAGGTAATTCGGATAAAAAGATGAGAAAAATAATCCTTCTGTTCAGTATCATGCTTGCCCTGCCTGCGGCTGCGGTCGACGTTGCGCCGCGTATTTCAGACCGGGAGATCATTGAGTCTCTGACTGAAATCAAGGCCGGGCAAAAAGCACTGGAAGATAAAATGAATATACGTTTCACTGCCATGCAGGAGCAGATAGATCAGCGTTTTACCTCGATTGATCATCGCTTTACTTCGATTGATCAGCGCTTTGAATTTCTGCAACAGCTCATGCTGGTGATGATTGCCGGTGTGTTTGGTCTGATTGGATTCATCGTGTGGGACCGGTACACCACGCTGCGGCCAATGAACGAGCGTTTGCGTCGCATTGAAGAAGATCTGGAAAATGATCTCGAATTGAAAGCGCCCGATGGCTCGCGGTTGATTCGCATGGTGCATGCCTTGCGCGAGCTCGCCAAAGAAGATAAAAAACTTGAATCGGTCTTGCGCAGTTTTTCATTGTTATAACCAGGCTATTTCTTCATCGACATGCGCTCGCTGGGAAAAGCCTGATCAGAAAGTCTGGTCAGCGCCAATAAAAGCAGGGATCAGGTTACAGGGTCATGAGCAATACAACCTATCAACCGTTTTTTAATGTAGCATCATGCTGATGAATCAACAGGTAATCCGGATAAAAAGATGAGAAAAATAATCCTTCTGCTCAGTATTATGCTTGCCCTGCCTGCGGCTGCGGTCGACGTTGCACCGCGTATTTCAGACCGGGAGATCATTGAGTCTCTGACTGAAATCAAGGCCGGGCAAAAAGCACTGGAAGATAAAATGAATATACGTTTTACTGCCATGCAGGAGCAGATAGATCAGCGTTTTACCTCGATTGATCATCGCTTTGCTTCGATTGATCAACGATTTGAATTTCTGCAACAGCTTATGCTGGTGATGATTGCCGGTGTGTTTGGTCTGATTGGATTCATCGTGTGGGACCGGTACACCACGCTGCGGCCAATGAACGAGCGTTTGCGTCGCATTGAAGAAGATCTGGAAAATGATCTCGAATTGAGAGCGCCCGATGGCTCGCGGTTGATTCGCATGGTGCATGCCTTGCGCGAGCTCGCCAAAGAAGATAAAAAACTTGAATCGGTCTTGCGCAGTTTTTCATTGTTATAACCAGGCTATTTCTTCATCGGCATACATTCGCTGAAAAAAGCCTGACCAATAGCCAAGAAAATGTGCCTATTCCCAGGAAGGCGGAGATATTCCAAAGTGGATTGCAAATCTGATTGCCCTGTCCTCGAACGTTTCCTTGTCGTTACGGAAACGGTCGTAGGCAAACAGCACTTCCCATATCGCGCGGGTACTCTGACTGCTGGTTGCGCTTTTCTCCATATTGGAAATGAAACGTGCCGCTCCTTTGATGTCCGGAGAAAGCCCCGCGCAGGATAATGCAGTAAAAAACCGTGTCAATGCGATTAGTCCGTCACCAGTAATTTCCTTGACTCCGGAAAAGTCCAGCTCGGCACCGACCGGTGTTTGACAGGCATCCTGAATGATTGAGATATCCGGCAAGGATTGCGCGGTAATTTTTGCTGGCATTTCCAGGCGAAACGGGTTTTTGATGCTGCACCATTGCGGTATTTTCTGCCCCAGATCCATGAACAACGATGAGCCGAATATTTTTTGATACTGTTTATCGATTTTATCCAGATCGCCGGCACGGTCGTTGACCATATAAAACATCGCCAGCAGCTTCCAGCCAGCCGGATCTTCCACCTGCTCATTTTCCAGAAGGGCTTCCAGGGTATGGATCGTAACTGTGGTCTCCCCCATGATCCGCCTGATCACGTCGGATGGATCCGGAGGAATCGCTCCAGGCGAGGTAAAATCCAGTGCTTGATTATGCATGTTCATTTGCTGCGGCCCCGCATCATTGGTTATTGATTTTTATTGCGACCAATTTTGACCACTTCATCGATATGCTTCAATTCACGAAAGGTTTGCGCAAGATGTTTGCGGTTTCTGGTCTGGATGATGAAGTGCATCACGGTATAATCGTCATCACTCTCCAGACTGATATCGTCAATATTCGATCCGGCTTTAGCAATTTCGGCGGTAACGCGCGCCAGCACGCCACTGCGATTGACTACGGCCATAAAGATGCTCACCGGAAATGTCCGTTCAATATCCAAGCCCCACTCAACATCGAGCTGGTTATCCTGTTTGCTGTTTTGCGAGATTGCCGGGCAATCCTGTGTATGAATAATCAGGCCACGATCTTTTTTGATTAATCCCACGATGCCATCGCCAGGAATGGGATAACAGCATTTGGCAAATTTAACCGCCATCCCTTCTGTTCCAAGAATGGTGATGGCGGTTTTGCCTTGTGTTTCTGAAACTGATTCATCGGGCGTCAACAGACGCCTGGCCATGACTGCGCCAAGCTGTTTGCCCAGCGCGATATCCGCCAGCAGGTCCTGCTTTGACTTCAGGCCGCTTTCTTTCAACAATTTTTCCCATTGCGCTTCACTGACTGCCTCTGAATCAACACCAAAACCATTCAACGCCTGATTCAACAGCCGTTCTCCCAGCCTGGCCGATTCATCAAACTGAATGGTGCGCAAAAAATGGCGTATGCTGGAACGCGCCCGGGCGGTCGCCACATAGGATAACCAGGCAGGATTGGGTTTGGCGGTATTGGCCGTTACAATATCGACGCGGTCACCGCTTTTCAAAAGCGTGCGCAGCGGCACGCTTTCACCATTGACTTTGGCGGCTACGCAACAATTGCCTATGCTGGTATGCACCGCATAGGCAAAATCAACCACCGTAGCGCCTCTTGGCAGGGCAAGAATTTTACTCTGCGGCGTAAACACATAAATCTCGCTCGGAAATAAATCAACCTTAAGATGTTCAAGAAACTCCAGCGAATCGGAAGATTCGCTCAAGGTTTCCAGTAAACTTTTCATCCACTGGTCTGCTTTCAAATGCAGATCATTGACATTGCTCTCATTCGCCTTGTAGCGCCAGTGCGAGGCGACGCCGGTTTCTGCGATATGGTGCATTTCATGCGTGCGTATCTGTATTTCTATCGGCAGACCATAAGGGCCAAGTAATGTGCTGTGTAACGACTGGTAGCCATTTGCCTTTGGTATGGCGATGTAATCCTTGAATTTACCGGGAATTGGTTTATATAACCCATGCAGTACGCCCAGCGCGATGTAACAGTCTGAAACTCGTTTGACAAGTACGCGGAAACCGTAAATATCGAGCACGTCCGAAAAGCTGAGTTGTTTCTCCACCATTTTTTTATAAATGCTGTACAAGTGCTTTTCCCGGCCGCTGACCACCGCCGCCACGCCTTCCCCCTCAAGGCGCTGCCTGATGGCCTCCAGAATCTTGCCAACGACTTCGCGACGATTACCGCGCGCAGCTCTGGTTGCCTTATACAAAACATGGTAACGATTGGGATAGGAAAAACGGAAACTCAGTTCCTGCAATTCCTGGTGAATGTTCTCCAAACCAAGCCGGTGCGCAATGGGGGCATAGATTTCCATGGTTTCCTGCGCGATACGCTGCTGCTTCTCCGGGCGCATGACTTCCAGTGTGCGCATATTGTGCAATCGGTCCGCCAGCTTGACCAACATGACGCGGACATCCTGCGCCATCGCCAACAGCATTTTGCGGAAATTTTCGGCCTGCATGTCGGCCTGAGTTTCAAATTCGATCTTATCGAGCTTGGAAACGCCATCAACCAGTTCAGCAACCGGCGCGCCAAATCGCTCGCTTATTTCTTCTTTTGCTATGCCGGTATCTTCGACCACGTCATGCAGCAGTGCTGCGGACAACGTCACGGCATCCAGACGCAATTCACCGAGTATGCCAGCCACCGCGACCGGATGCGAAATATAAGGCTCACCGGATTTCCTGAATTGACCAGAATGCGCACTTTGACTGAATAAAAAAGCATTCCGTAGCAGCACCATATCGTCAGATTTTAGATACTTGGATACTTCATAAAAAAATATCTCTGCTTCGGGGGTTATTTTTTCACTGTCTATCAAAGAAAGCTTCGACATGGCATTCGTTCTCCCATCATTCTTGCATGCGTATTTAACAAGTCCATCAGATAGCGCTAAAAACCAGATTTTGCCACAACGCGTATTGTGCGATATCCCGCCGGGGCGTTAAGATGTGCCGCCTGGTGAATGCTGTCATACTCATCGTGAATCAGAATCTGGATTTCAGGATTTTTCCGATTTTTTCGATTATATGTGCTGCATCCCAACATTCGTTTTTTATTATCCACATTTTCGATATGGATGCCTGAGTTTGAAGCTCAGGAGCCGATACTGACCGGCGGCGCATCAACATTAACGGCGCCATCGATTACGCCAGCCTATTTTTTATTTGTCTGTTATGCCGACACTTCCATTATGACTCGCCTCTCACTGATTCCCCTGGTACTTCTGTTCGGGTTTTTGTCATCGCATGCACAAGCTGCCGCCGTTACCAGCCTTAAGAATTTTGTTGACAAGGCGCAGACTTTTCGTGCCAAATTTTCACAGACTCTGCTCGACCAGAACTTCCAGATCATTCAAAAAACCAGCGGCAGCATGATGTTTGCGCGCCCCGGAAAATTTCGCTGGACTTATGAAAATCCTTATCCGAGTTTGATTGTTGGCGATGGCGAGCACGTCTGGTTTTATGATCAGGATCTCGAACAAGTTACCGTGCGCAAGCTCGATATTACTCTTGACAGCACCCCAGCCGCATTGCTTGCTGGCGGAAAAGCCATCGAACAGGATTTCGAGCTACAGGAAGCAGAGACACAAGGAGAACTCGAGTGGCTGGAGGCAATTCCCAAAAACGAGGAACCCTCTTTTGAGCTGATACGCCTGGGGTTTTCGCCATCAGGCGAGTTGCGCGAAATGATACTGCGTGACAACTTTGGGCAATTCACCTGGTTAATATTCTCACAGATCGAGCAAAACCCTGAACTGCCAGCGACGCTGTTTCAGTTCACGCCGCCCGCCAGCGCAGACATCATCCGTGACTGACCAGATCAGCGAGCAACATCAACATCCAAACACCCCAATGGCGGAGCGCCTGCGTCCGCAATCCCTGGAATCAGTCATCGGTCAATCGCACCTGCTCGCGCCCGGCAAGCCGCTATGGCTCGCATTCAAGTCAGGCAAACCTTATTCAATGATCCTGTGGGGACCGCCCGGCACAGGCAAAACCACGCTGGCGCGACTGATGGCGCAGGCGTTTGCCGCCGAATTCATCGCCATTTCAGCCGTGCTGTCAGGCGTCAAGGATATCCGTGAAGCGATTGATCACGCTCGCATTATCCGGCAACAGTCGGATCGGCCAACGGTGTTGTTCGTTGATGAAGTACACCGTTTCAACAAGGCGCAACAGGACGCATTTCTGCCTCATGTTGAACAGGGTCTGATTACGTTCATCGGCGCCACGACCGAAAATCCTTCGTTTGAAGTCAACCGGGCGTTGCTGTCGCGTGCGCAAGTCTATGCGCTGACCGCTTTATCCAACGAAGAACTGGAACAATTACTGACCCGTGCCAGACAAACTTGCGCCACAGGAATAACATTTACCGCAGCGGCAAATCAGCTGCTGGTCGCGTTTGCCGATGGGGATGCACGCCGCCTGCTGAACCTGCTCGAACAGGCCGTCAATTCAGCTAAAACTGAAAATATCTCACAAATCGATACTGATTTTCTGCAAAACGTACTGGTGCGCAACGCCCGCGCTTTTGATAAAGGTGGTGATACATTCCATGACCAGATTTCCGCGCTGCACAAATCCATTCGCGGTTCATCGCCCGATGCCGCGCTTTACTGGCTGTGCCGTATGCTCGACGCTGGCGCCGACCCGCGTTACATAGGCCGCAGACTGATTCGCGCTGCCACTGAAGACATCGGGCTTGCCGATCCGCGCGCGCTGCCGATGGCGCTCGATGCCAACGCTGTTTACGAACAGCTCGGCAGTCCCGAGGGCGAACTGGCACTCGCGCAAGCGACGCTCTATCTCGCCAGCGCACCCAAAAGCAACGCCGCCTACCTTGCCTATCAGAAAGCGCGCAATCTCATTGCGCAGGATACCTCCCGCCCTGTCCCGCTCCACCTGCGCAACGCCCCGACCAAACTGATGCGCAACATGGGACACGGACATGGCTACCGCTATGCGCATGATGAGCCTGAAGGCTATGCCGCTGGCGAAACCTATCTGCCGGATAACATGCCGCCGGTACAATTTTATCAGCCCACCAACCACGGCCTTGAAGCCAAAATAGCAGAGAAACTCGCGCACCTGCGTGACCTCGATCAACGCACCCGGCAGGGGAAAAAGAAAAATCAGAGCAAGGAATAACGCTGCTTTGCTTTGTCAGATTACCCCAAGCCATGCTCCGCTTGGCAGACGATCGGATGGAGATAACGGGATTGCGCTTGTTACCCATCCCACGCCACCGGACATGCGGTTTTCCGCATCCGGCATCGTTCACGGCTGTCAGACCATAATTCCAAACAGATGGCCGACTACCGCTGTCATAAACATGGCCAATGCGCCCCAGAATGTTACTCTTAAAGTACCGACTACGATATTTGCGCCGCCAATGAAGGCGGCAACAGCGCCCAGCAAGGCCAAGGATAACAGCGAAAATCCTGCGACGACTGCAATAAGATGCGTTTCATTGGCGACCAGGGTAGCCACAAGCGGCATTGCCGCGCCCAGCGTAAATGTCCCGGCTGAAGCGGTTGCGGCCTGTATGGGACGCGCACTGATACGTTCATAAATCCCCAGCTCATCTCGCAGGTGCGCCCCCAAGGCATCGTATGCCATCAACTGTTTGGCAACCTGCCGTGCAAGATCAGAATTAAGTCCCCTGTCGATGTATATGTCGGTCAATTCCTGCAACTCAAACTCCACATCTTCTGAAAGATGATGCTTCTCAAGCTGGATATCCGCTTTCTCAGTATCTGCCTGAGAACTTACCGAAACATACTCGCCTGCCGCCATTGACATGGCCCCAGCGACAAGCCCCGCAACCCCGGCCAGGAGTATTTCGTTGAGTGCAGCGCCAGCGGCGGCGACTCCGATAATGAGGCTGGCTGTTGATACAATGCCATCATTGGCGCCAAGAACCACTGCGCGCAACCAGCCTGTACGATGGTAGCGATGTTCTTCATTCTTACCCTGTTTCATATTTTTGATCCGCATTCTGTATCGGAACTGGTTTCAGTCAGAAATTATAGACACTGATACCTGGAGGCAAACCGCCGATTGCAACGGGACTGAAACGGTGTCCGCTTCCATATAAAGGGTGCCTCTAAAAATTCAGAGGGCGGATAGAAAGGCACACAACCAAAAATCTTTTTGCCAGTCTTGGGATTGATGGTGTCATCCAAGGCCAGTAACCGCCGTCCTTTGAGCTATGATCATTTCTGGTGTATGACAAGGGAGAAGGAAGCGGTGTAACC
>JAVVEX010000050.1:0-13499 GCA_032251195.1 Nitrosomonas sp. | reverse complement strand
CATTGTTGGGTGATCCGGAAAGCCGCTTTGGTGGACTACTGATGGCTTGGGATGAAGAAGGAAATCGGCATATCACCAGCATTGCTGGTCCAGTTATTCCGGTCTTCACTAAACTCTAAGCAATACCAGAGTTAAGTTAATTCCATAGACCGGTACACCACTGTCGTTTGGCAGGAGGTGTACCGGTTTTTTTATAAAGCAAAAAGAACAAAACGTCATAATATCTGTCAAAAATGTGGTTGCATCTGTGAAACGGTAATTAAAATGGGTGTAACGGTCTAGCTGCCCGAGTAAGAGCAAGCTATAAATATATTCAATGTTTATGGGAGGAATTGACCGTGATGAGGCGATCGATACAAACAGTTATGGTGTGTTTCGGGCTGGTTGCTGTTGTTTGTGCAGGTGTTGCACAGGCGCATGGCCGGGTGTCGTTGGATGAGGATGTCTGTGTTCGTCAAGTAGGTGAGAACATGGTGCATTTAAGTGCCTATCAGCCGCAATATGATCAGACGGGACAGTATTGTACAGAAATCCCTGTGGCGGGAGATACTTATCTGGTCATAGACTTGGTTGACCCCGGGTTAAGAAATATGCCGGTAAGTTTAAAAGTTTTTCGTGGCGATGCCCTCGAAGGGGACGCTGTCACACAGGTTAGCGCGAACTATTACCCTGATGGGGTAATAAATGGTGTGGGGAGGCTGGATCAAGGGGTGTACTCGGTGTTGGTGACAGCAGAAGGCGTGCCCCCGTTGAATTATCATTACCGGTTGCGCGTAGAAATGGTTGATTATGCAAAAATGGCACGTGAAGCAATTGGCCCGACGATAATACTGCTTGTACTGTCCTGGTTGATATATAAACTGGTTCAGTCTGGGCGAATCAGCAAATGGTTTGGCTCTCGTCAAAATAGATAAAAATCTATTTTTAGCATTTAGCTAATAGAATATGTGGTAACTAATTTTTTAATCAAAGGGGGACTAGATAATGATGCAGAGTTGGATAACAAATAAATTGCAATGGTTGATGGCTGTATTGATCTTGGTGACTTGCTCTACACAGGTTAATGCACACGGTGGGTTATCTTTGGCGGAGGATATGTGTAAGTTGACAATTGGTCCATACACCATGCATTTTACGGGATATCAGCCAGAAAGCTCACAAGAGCAGGAGTTTTGTGAGGACATTCCAAATGTTGGCCGCACAATTGTTGCGCTGGATTACATTGATGAGGCTTTGCGTCCAATGACTACAGAGGTGCGTATTATTCGCGATACAGGTTCGGAAGATGATTTGGATGGAATTACGGTTTTCCGTGTAGAGCCAAAAGTCTATTCAAATGGGTCGGTAACATTTGAACATAGCTTTCCGGCAGAAGGGAAATTTGTTGGATTAGTTACAGTTCGTGAGAATGACACAGAATATGTGTCACGTTTTCCATTTGCAGTGGGGACTGGCGGTAAATCAAATCTACCAATGATACTTGGATTGCTGGTAATCGCTGCCGCTGCCGGTTTTTTCTTCTTGAAGAAAAATAAACCATCAGATAGTCAGCAGGCTGCCTGATGATCTGACTAACTGACCAAATATCGGATCAGTTTGTTTCGTGGAATGCTCCATAGAATGAATGAGGTATGAAAATGAATCGTACGCTAACTTCAAAAGATGTGCGTGGATTGTTTGCGAGCAAAATCTTGCAGCTATCCCATTTGACAAATATGGCGCTATTAAGTTTGTCATTGATAATATTGGTTATTTATTCTGGCCATAGTTTTGCCCATGCGTCACTGGTCAAGGCTGAGCCTGCTCGCCGATCGGTACTCTCAACACCTCCCAAGCAGATACGTCTCTGGTTTAATGAGGAGATTGAAGCCGGATATGCATCCCTGGCGGTCTTTAATGCGGCAAAAGAGGCGATGACAGAGAAAAAACCCTTGGTTCATCCCGATGATCCGAAATCAATTTTTCTGGAGCTGGTTGAGCTTCCTCCGGGAAAATATACTGTTAAGTTTCGCGTGTTGTCAGTCGATGGCCATGTAGTTGACGCAGATTACGTGTTTTCTATCAAAAAAGTCAATTAATGGAGGGATGAATAGTGCTTGAGATTTTTGCTGCAATTGCGCGCTATTCGCAGCTCGTTGCCAATCTTATATTGTTCGGGAGTTGTTTTTTTCTTGCATACGCAGGGCAGTCTGTTGCGTTATATGACAGCTTGTGGGTTCGGCGCATAGAAAGAATTTTTCCATGGCTGGCTGGTTTGATTCCGGTAGGTCTTGTGGGAGTATTGGCAATAACAACTGCAGAAGCTACGGGTGTAGATGCTAATGTTTGGTTTCCAAGTGCCTGGTTTGAGATTATCGTTCAAACCAGAATGGGGCACATGTGGGCGGCTCGCGCTGTGTCTGCTGTTATTTTGATTGGCGTGGTTGTGTTTCTACTTAAAACGAACCCTAGAAAGCGTTGGCATTATTTTTTGTGTGCCGTGGTCGCGTCGCTTCCTCTTATAGCCGGCGCGCTTGTCAGTCATTCTGCCGCAGAAGAAGAAAACTATTTGTTTTATGTATCGCTCTATGCGATTCATATTTTACTGGCAGGTATTTGGTTTGGTGCGCTTCCCATTTTTCTGCTGATTGTGTTTGATAAACAGTCGTCATCGGCAAATGAAAAAAATCTCAATTTGAACATAAATGGTCTCAGGCAGTTTTCTGGGCTTGCGTTGCCAGTGATGCTGGTAGTGATGCTTACCGGGGTTATCGTGGCTGACCGGATGATTGAGAATGATTACCATGCATTGGTATCAAGCGCGTATGGGTGGCTATTAAATACAAAAATTGCGCTACTGGCTATTATTTTTCTGATTGCTTTCCAGGCACGATCTAAATGGTTGCCTTCATTTGAAAAATTAGGAAAGGCCGCTGTTCGGAATCATTCTGGGTCTGAATCAGGTTTGAGTTACTTTCGGCAACTGTTTGTAAATGATGCTGAGAAAAACAATCAGGATAATCTTTTAATTAATCCAGAAGTTGGAGTGGCGAAACTACAGAAATGGGTTCGCATAGAATTTATCCTGGCATTATTTCTGGTTTTATTTGCCACACTTTTATCCAACACCATACCTGCCAAGCATGCGATGGTGGAATATTGGCCATATCCATTCAGATTTTCAATAGATGCGACTTGGGAAGATCCCGTTGTTCAGCAGTATTTCTGGGTTGGAATGACGTTACTTGTTGCGGGAATTGGTTCAATCTGGCTTGGCTTGAGAAATAACTGGCAAGCCAAAAAAATATATGCAGTATCAGCATCCTTGATCATTGCGGCAGCGCTCATCATTTTGCCTCAGTTTGCCGTTAAGGCTTATCCTGAAACCTATCAGAGCACGCCGGTTCCATTTGATGCAATTTCCATTTCCAATGGAGCGGTCTTTTTTGCCGAGAATTGTACAAGCTGTCATGGCTTGCAAGGAGCTGGAAATGGCATTTTAACCAAGACATTTACGCCACCACCAGCCGATCTTCTGACGGAAGCGCATACCGCCAGGCATACTGCGGGTGATTTTTTTCACTGGCTGAGTTATGGTATAAAAGATACGGGTATGCCAAATTTCTCTCACAGCCTGTCCGAAGAAGACCGTTGGGATACGATTAATTACCTTCATGCCATGTCAAGAGGCTACCAATCCAGATTGCTGAACTCGAGCGTTGTGCCCAATAGACCATCTATTGGGCCTCCTATGTTTCAGTTTACGACGGTTGACGGCAAGGCAGGCATTCTGAAAGAGTATCGGCAACGTAGCAATGTAATACTGGTTTTATTCAGCTGGCCTGACTCATCTGCCAGACTGAAAGAGTTGAACGGAATAGCTGGCAGACTCAAGGTGCTGGAGACAGAAATTCTTGCGGTTCCTATGGATGCGTACAGCAAAAGCATTCTGGAGGATCTCTCCTCAGAGCTTGTTTTTCCGATAGTGCTGGATGGTTGGTCTGAAATCAAGAATAGCTACATCCTTTACAGAAGAACACTCACTCACCCGGACATTATGGGGGAAGGTGTTGTACCTGATCATATGGAGTTTTTGATTGATCAGTTTGGTTATTTGCGGGCAAGGTGGATTCCGTCAATTGATGGCGCCGGCTGGAACGCTCCGGATTTATTGGTCAAGCAACTCGCCCAGCTTAACCAGGAAGGCGAGATACTTCCCCCTCCTGATGATCACGTACACTGATTGATGTGCTTGACTTGGGGTTTGGAACAAAAAAACCATTAAGTTCCAGAATGGATTGGCATATGGTTTTTTTGCTGGTTCTTGATTATTGATGCGGTATTCTGTGTAACTTTTTAAAAAGAGAGGTGGTGATGAAAAAACTAATATGTGGTGCAGCCCTGTCATTTTTAATGGTAGTCTTGTCCAGTCTTGTCTGGGCGCATAGTGATGAATATCTGAGTACGATCGAAGCGCCGCATGGCGGGCAGTTACGTATGGCTGGCCCATTTCATCTTGAACTGGTTGTCAAGGAGGGAGAGCTGCATCTTTATGTCACCGACCATATGGACAAAGAGATATCAACCAAAGGTGGCTCTGGAAAAGCCAATATCATCAGCGGAAATGGGGATAAGGTTTTCGTTGATCTGACGCCTTTTCTGATTAATCAACTGAAAGGAAAAGGTGATTTTGAGATAACGCCGAAAACAGTCGTATCAGTCTTTTTGGCATTAGAAGGCTATGAGACACAAGGTGCTCGTTTTACGCCGTTGGCGCCCAAAGTGGCGAGCGATGATGCTGATAGTAAAGATGATGGTCATGACCACCATGACCACCATGACCACCATGACCACCATGATGATGGTGAGTAAATTTCCATGCAATTTCAGAATAACGGAGAAGCCGCAGATATTTTTTGCTGGTTTCTCCCTGCATCAGATCCTGTATGGTAACCATATAGGTAGTTCTACGCTTGCTAAATGAATTTTAGTGGGATATCCCTGAATATTTTTTTCCTCCTTTTTTGGGCCATTTATTCTGTAAACTGGCTTGAAAACCTGGGTTCTTTTCCTCATTTCGCGGCACTTGAGAGTACCGACGTCTTGCCTGCTGATGCGAGCAGAATAGCTGTTTTATTGTGAATTCTACAAATTTGTTTGATATAAAATACGGTCATGCTTAATGATCGCGCCAAGATTCTTCTTAAAACACTGGTTGAACATTATATCCACGAAGGACAACCTGTCGGTTCGCGTGCGCTTGCGAAATTTTCAGGGCTGGATTTAAGCCCCGCAACAATTCGCAACGTCATGACAGACCTTGAAGAAATGGGGTATGTCGCCAGCCCACATACTTCTGCTGGGCGGATGCCAACTGCGCTTGGCTACCGGTTTTTTGTGGATAGTCTGCTAGTGGTCGAATCTCTGAATAGTAAACAGATGACGATACTTGAGAATCAGATGCACCCGGATAACCCCGCGCGCCTGGTCAACGTTGCATCCAATTTGTTGTCGGAGCTTACGCAATTTGTTGGCGTGGTGATGGCACCCCGAAGATCGGGGGGGGCTGTGTTTCGCTGTATCGAATTTATGGCGCTAACCGAGAAACGCATATTGCTGATTTTAGTGACACCTGATGGCGACGTGCAGAATCGTATTATTTTTACAGAAACGGTTTATAGCCAGTCTGATCTGATAGAGGCTGGTAATTTTCTGAATCAGCATTATGCTGGTTGCACCCTGGAGACAATTCGAGCAAAACTACAGGGTGAGTTGACGGAAATTCGGCATGATATTTCACACCTGATGAATGCCGCCATCGAGATTGGTTGTGAGACTTTGCAGCCGGATAGCGCAGCTGTGGTGATTGCTGGCGAACACAAGCTTTTCGATATTAGTGATTTATCAGGAAATCTGTCCAGCCTAAAACAATTATTTGAACTTTTTGAACGTAAATCCAAGTTGTTGCAATTAATGGAATTAAGTCGCCGGGCGCATGGTGTGAAAATTTTTATCGGTGGAGAATCTGATTCGACAATACAGGAAGAAATCAGCGTTGTGATGGCGCCCTATGAAATCGAGGGCGAAATCGTTGGTACTGTTGGGGTCATTGGTCCACGTCGTATGGCTTACGAACGAGTGATACCTGTTGTTGATATTACTGCAAAACTGTTATCGAGCAACTTGTCTCAACATTGATACTTTTTCTTGAACTCGATGAATTCTAAATACAAATGCTAATCGAACCAGCCTATCAACATGGCACTTCCAGCAGAGTTGGCGTGCTGGTTGTTAATTTGGGCACACCCGATGCGCCTACTGCCAAAGCTTTGCGACCTTATCTGAAGCAATTTCTCAGTGCACCGCGTATTATCGAGTTGCCACGTTGGTTCTGGTGGTTTATTCTCAATGGAATCATTCTCAATACTCGTCCGGCTAAATCTGCCAAAAAATACGAACAAATCTGGATGCCAGAAGGTTCGCCATTGAGAGTGCACACGGAACGTCAAGTTGCTTTGCTGACCAGTCTGCTGCAAGAGAAGACGCCATTTCCACCGATAGTGGAGTATGCGATGAGTGTTGGTATGCCCTCGATCAAAGATAAGTTATGGCATATGAAGGAACGTGGCTGTGATCGTATTTTAGTGCTGCCATTATTTCCCCAATATGCCGCCAGTAGTAGCGGCTGCGCATTGGAAAGTGTTTTTTGCGAACTTGGCAAGATGCGAAATATACCTGCCTTGCGCACAATCCGGCATTTCCACGATAATCCAGGCTATATCACGGCATTGGCGAAGAATATCGAGGACTATTGGCGTGAGCATGGGCGGCCAGACAAGCTGGTGATGAGTTTTCACGGCGTGCCACGTAAAACGCTGGATGCAGGCGATCCTTACCATTGCGAGTGCCAGAAAACCGGCAGATTGCTGGCTGAGGCGCTATCGTTAACCGGCGATCAATATCAGGTTTGTTTTCAGTCACGCTTTGGCTTTGCAAAATGGTTGGGGCCGTATACCTCCGAAATTCTGGAAGAATTGGGTAAGCAAAAGCTTGGGCGTGTTGATGTGGTGTGCCCGGGTTTTGTTTCTGATTGTCTGGAAACACTGGAGGAAATTGCAATAGAGGGTAAAGCAATTTTTATTGCATCTGGTGGAGAAAATTTTCATTACATCCCTGCTTTGAATGAGCACTCTGCCTGGATTCAGGCGCTTGGTGAAATAGTGTGCACCAACCTGGCTGATTGGATAAATCAGCATACTTCGGAAGAAGATGCGGAGCGCTCCCGTAAACTTGCGTTGCAATTGGGAGCGCAGCAATAACTCAGCTCGTCTTGATTCGTGTTGGTTGAACAGGAAAGCTATTTTCGGGCTAGCTTGTTTCTGGCTGTTTTGATGGGCATGGCATTATGGGAAATATATGCGCCCAAGAGACAGTTGACGGTTGCAAAATGGTTGCGCTGGCGAAACAACCTCTCATTAACATTCATCAATAGCATTCTGCTGAAATTGTTATTGCCAGTGACCGCGACCGGTATTGCCGCTTATGCTGCCAGCAATCAATTGGGCTTGTTCAATCAACTGACAATACCGGCATGGCTGGCGATCAGCTTAAGTATTATTGTGTTCGATCTGGCTATTTATGGGCAACACGTTGCATTACATGCTTTTGCACCACTTTGGCGACTGCATCGTGCGCATCATGCAGACCTTGATTTGGACGTGACGACTGGTTTGCGTTTTCATCCCCTTGAAATGTTATTTTCGATGTTATTCAAACTGGTCATCATTGTATTGATCGGTGCGCCGGTGGTAAGTGTGCTGCTGTTCGAAATTATTCTTAATGCGATGGCGATGTTTAATCATGGCAACATACATTTGCCGGGCAGAGTGGACCATCTGTTGCGGTATCTTATTGTTACGCCAGATATGCATCGTGTTCATCACTCGGTTGTTTCGGTGGAAATGAATAGCAATTTTGGTTTTAATCTGACTGTCTGGGACAGATTGTTTGCTACCTATCGCGATCAACCGCAGGCCGGACATGACCAAATGACGATTGGGCTATCAGAATGGCGCAATCCGCAGTTTTGCAGTCAACTGATGAGCATTCTGCGAATGCCTTTTAGAAATCATTTTAAAAGAGACGGCAGTTGAGTTTCTGAGTGAGGGTGGTATGAAAATATTGTTGATTTTGCTTCTGATATTGTTGCTTGGTGGTTGCGCCACGTCCCCCACTGGCAGGTCTCAGCTGATCTTCATGCCGGATGCTGAATTAAACGACATGGGTCTACAAGCATTTGAAACGATGAAACGGGATGCCAGAGTCAGTACCAGTGCCGAGAATAACCATTTTGTGAGGTGTATCGTCGAGGCAATAGCACGCGAAGTTGGCGGACAGTGGGAGTTTGCTGTTTTTGAAGACGCATCATTAAATGCTTTTGCTTTGCCGGGTGGGAAAATTGGCGTACACACCGGATTGATTGACCTGGTGGATAATCAACACCAGCTGGCTACCGTTATTGGTCATGAGGTAGGGCATGTGCTGGCCAGACACAGCAATGAGCGCATGTCTCAACAGGTTGGAACACAAATGGGGATTTCACTGGTGCAAGCGGTTGCTGCGCCACAAACTGCATTGGGACAAACTGCTATTGGGTTGCTGGGCGTCGGTGCGCAGTATGGCGTTATCATGCCTTTCAGCAGGTTGCACGAGAGCGAAGCAGATCGTATTGGCCTGGATTTAATGGCCAGAGCGGGGTTTGATCCTGCGGAGAGCGTCACACTCTGGCAGAAAATGTCACAGGCAAGCCAGGGGCCGCGACCTGTGGAGTTCCTGTCCACGCATCCTTCGCACAATACCCGTATCCAGGATTTGCAGGCACATATGCCAACTGCGCGACATATTCAGCAGCAAGCAAATGCTGCAGGCAAGGCTCCGCAGTGCATGAAATAATTTCCTTATCTATTGATATATTAAACTTATCAACTGCTTATATATTTTCTGCCAAGAAAATACCAAAAACAAGTATTATTCACCCTTTGGTTTGCCATCATCCGCACAGTCGGTAGCTGAATTTATTTGCTAATATTCCAAGGGGAGAATTTTATTATGTCGCAAAAACATCCTGTCATCGCTGTAACAGGGTCATCCGGTGCAGGTACATCCACGGTCAAATCAAGTTTCGAGCATATCTTTCGTCGCGAGCATCTGAATGTTGCTGTTGTGGAGGGCGATAGCTTCCATCGTTACGACCGTGAAGCGATGAAGCAAGCGGTTGCCGATTCTGAAAAAACGGGCGGGCGGCCCATTAGTCATTTTGGCCCTGAAGCCAATGAATTTGAAAAACTGGAAGCGCTCTTCAGAGAGTACGGAGAAAAAGGAGTCGGAGAAAAGCGTCTCTATCTTCACAATGAAGAAGAAGCTGCGCCATATAATCAGAAACCAGGCACATTTACACCATGGGAATCTATCTCGCCAGGAACGGATCTCTTGTTTTACGAAGGACTGCACGGGGGTGTAAAAAGTGAAACTGCTGATGTCGCAAAATATGTGGATTTGCTGGTTGGTGTTGTGCCAATTGTCAATCTGGAGTGGATACAGAAAATCTATCGCGATACTGAAGCAAGGGGATATTCTGCTGAAGCGGTAACCCATACCATTCTACGGCGTATGCATGATTATGTGCATTTCATTACGCCGCAGTTCTCGCGCACCAACGTTAACTTCCAGCGGGTTCCAACCGTGGATACGTCCAATCCGTTTATTTCCCGTGAGATTCCTACGCTTGATGAGAGCATGGTAGTTGTCCGTTTTCGTGATTATCACGGAGTGGATTTTCCTTATCTGCTGAATATGATCCATAATTCTTTTATGTCCCGCCCCAATACTATTGTGGTGCCGGGTGGCAAGATGGGGATGGCAATCGAATTAATTTTGACACCATTGATTCTGGATGTTGTTGCCAAAAGCAATAAATAACCATCCTGGTTTCCCTGTAATCAGGCGGGCAGCGAGCATGTTTGCGCTTATCCGCCTGCATTTATGAGTGCTATTCTTTCCGGACTGAATCCCGAGCAGCTTGAGGCCGTAACCTGGCCACATCAGTCTGCGCTGGTGCTGGCAGGTGCGGGCAGTGGAAAAACACGGGTGTTAACCACCCGTATCGCTTATCTGCTGCAGTCGGGTTTCGCGCATCCTCATAACATTCTAGCGGTAACGTTCACCAATAAGGCGGCGCGCGAGATGCTTGCGCGCATATCCACGATGTTGACCATTCATCCGCGTAACATGTGGGTAGGTACGTTTCATGGGTTGTGTAACCGCATGCTGCGCACACACTACCAGGAAGCTGGTTTACCACAGGAATTTCCAATTCTGGATATGGCGGATCAGCAGGCAGTCATCAAGCGATTGCTTAAAGCACATTCGCTGGATGAAAAAACTTATCCGCCCAGATTGCTGCAGTGGTTCATCAACAGCGCCAAGGATGAGGGTTTGCGTGCGAGCCAGGTTGTCCCAAAAGATAATATGGAGCGTAAACTGGTTGAGTGTTATCAACTTTATGAAACAGTCTGCCTGCGCGATGGGCTGGTTGATTTTGCGGAATTACTGTTGCGCTGTCATGAATTACTGATGCGTAACCAGATGTTACGAGACCATTACCGTGATCGATTCAGTCATATTCTGGTAGATGAGTTTCAGGATACCAATCGTTTGCAGTATCAATGGCTGAAACTGTTGTCTGGCGATAAATCTGCACAGCATGCTGCCATCTTTGCGGTTGGAGATGATGATCAAAGTATTTATGCATTTCGTGGTGCGCATGCAGGCAACATGCAGGCGCTGGAGCAGGATTTTGGCATCTCCAGGGTTATTAAACTGGAGCAGAATTATCGCTCGCACGGCAATATTCTGAATGCGGCGAATGCGGTTATTCAGCATAATACCGGGCGCTTAGGCAAAAATCTGTGGACATCTGCGGGGGAGGGCGAGCCAGTTCGAACCTACCATGCGTTTACAGATCGCGACGAGGCCGTATTTATCGTCGATGAAATAAAAGCCCTGCATGCCGAGGGACTGGCGCTATCGGATATTGCCCTGCTTTATCGCTCCAATGCGCAATCCAGAATGCTTGAGCATCAATTATTCAACACGGGGATTTCATATCGTGTTTATGGCGGCATGCGGTTTTTTGACCGCCAGGAAATCAGGCATATGCTTGCATATTTGCGGATGATAGCCAACCCGGATGACGATTATGCTTTTATGCGCATTGTCAATTTTCCAACACGCGGTATAGGCGCGCGCACACTGGAGCAATTGCAGGATCAGGCGCGCGCGGTGGGTGCCAGCCTGTGGCCTGTGGCCTGCCAACAGTATGAAGCTGGTACTGGCGCTGCTCGTGGCAAAAACCAGTCATCCGGTAGAGGTATCAGCGGATTTGTCGGTTTGATTCTATCCATGCGCCAGGCTTGTGAAGCATTGCCGTTACCCGAAATAGTGTCGCTGGTTGAGGATCGAAGCGGCCTGAATGCGCATTATCAGTCTGAACGAGAAGGTGGTGATCGTCTGGAAAATCTGAAGGAGTTGATCAATGCCGCTACCAGTTTTATGCATGAATCAGAAAATGACAATCTGATCGCTTTTCTGGCACATGCTTCGCTGGAGGGCGGGGAGCACCAGGCAGGCGATCAGCAGGATGCGGTACAGCTGATGACAGTGCATGCTGCCAAAGGACTGGAATTTCCTGCGGTATTCATTTGCGGCCTGGAAGAAGGATTGTTTCCGCACGAGAACAGCCGCAAGGAAGCAGATGGGCTGGAAGAAGAGCGACGCCTGATGTACGTAGCGATTACCCGCGCCCGGCAGCGATTGTATCTTACTTATGCACAAAGCCGTATGTTATACGGACAGACCCATAGAAACATACCCTCCCGTTTTGTATCGGAAATTCCGGATAAGCTACTCAAAAAGCTATGTCCAGATACGATATCCGATCCCTCCGCGTCGTCAGTCGTGTATACAAAGGCATTCAACCCGATGGCATCCGGTGGAAAACGTAAGGTTGGTCATGCCGCTTCTGTTTTGCGTGGACATGCGTCAGGATTACAGATTGGGCAGCGGGTCTCACATCAAAAATTTGGTCACGGTACGATTATCAATTGCGAGGGTAGCGGAGAGGACTTGCGGGTTCAGGTTCATTTCAGTCTGCTTGGAGACAAGTGGCTTTCGCTGGCTTATGCCAACTTGACGCCGCTTGAGGAACATTGATTTTTTTCGGCTGGTTGTTTGCTGGCAAAGTAATGAGCGTATATTTATAAGGGATCAGGTTAATATGGAAACAGAAAAAATAAATGCGTTAAAACTGCAGCTACAAGATCTCAAGCAAAGAAGCAATACGTTACGGAGGTATCTTTGACTTTGAAGCCAAGCAAACACGACTGACTGAACTGGAAAGGCTTATCGAGGATCCTTTAATCTGGAACGATCCCGAGCGCGCCCAGGAAATCGGACGCGAGAAAAAAATACTGGAAACCATGGTGCACACTTTCCAGTCTGCAAGCAACCAACTGCGGGATGCGCAAGAATTGCTTCAGATCGCGCAGGAAGAGGAAGACGAATTAACCATCCAGAGTATTGCCAAGGATGTTACCCTGCTCGAAACCGGTTTGGCTGCAATAGAATTTCGCCGCATGTTTTCGGATCCGATGGATCCCAATAACTGTTTTCTGGATATCCAGTCAGGCTCTGGCGGAACAGAAGCACAAGACTGGGCGGCAATGCTGGAGCGCATGTATTTGCGTTATTGCGAACGGCGCGGTTTTGAGGTGGAAGTAATGGAGGAGTCGCCAGGTGAAATTGCGGGTATCAAGAATGCAACTATCAAGGTTAGTGGAGAATATGCCTATGGATATCTCCGAACAGAAGCAGGGGTGCACCGACTGGTGCGAAAATCTCCCTTTGATTCCGGTAATCGGCGCCATACTTCCTTCGCCAGTGTTTTTGTCTATCCCGAAGTCGATGATAGTATCGAAATTGATATCAACCCGGCAGATTTGCGGGTGGATACTTTTCGGGCTTCGGGAGCGGGGGGGCAACATATCAACAAAACCGATTCAGCCGTCAGAATCACACATGCCCCGTCGGGCATTGTAGTACAGTGCCAGAGCGGGCGCTCGCAACACCGTAATCGGGCCGACGCGATGGATATGCTCCGATCCCGCCTGTATGAGGCAGAGCTTAGAAAACGCAATGAAACCAAACAGGCCGTGGAGGACTCCAAGACTGATATCGCTTGGGGTCATCAGATCCGCTCTTATGTGCTGGATCAGTCGCGTATCAAGGATTTACGAACCGATGTTGAAACAGGGAATACCCAAGCGGTGCTGGATGGCGACCTGGATACATTCATTGAAGCAAGCCTGAAGCAGAGTATATAAAACGAGAGCTATGATCATTTCTGGTGTATGACAAGGGAGAAGGAAGCGGTGTAACCTGTTGGTAAAGATCTCGGCAGATCA
>JAVVEX010000049.1:0-14156 GCA_032251195.1 Nitrosomonas sp. | reverse complement strand
GACGCGATACGACAAGCTGAAGCGAAATTACGAAAGTATGGTGGCCATAGCATGTGGATACCTGTGGCTACCTATGTAAAATGTCAACAGACCCTAATGGTGATACTTGATTCGCATTTAAGTATATGAAGTCTTCTCAAGGAGGCAAGTTATGGCATGAGCTCAGTGTTGAGACGTGACAGGAATGACCGAGATGCTGTTTTTAGGAGACCCTTCAATGATTTTATCGCTGTATGTCAGATATATGAGTACGCCGCGCTTGACATCATAAAAACGAACAACTTGCAGGGATTTAAACAGCAGCGAAGTACTTTTTTTAAATACCTCCTTACCATCCGCTTTGCCATTTTTGATGTCATCCGACAACTGGATCGGGCCGGTTTGCCGACAGGCAATTGCTGCATCTGCCGTGTCCTCTGCTACGCCGATCGATCCACTGATCCCCCCGGTTTGGGCGCGACTCAAATAACAGGTTGCGCCGGGAACATCTGGATCGTCAAATGCCTCTACCATGATTTTATCGTTCGCGCCCAGTAGCTTGAATTTTGTGGACACACTGCCGATTTTCTCCGCGCATAATGATGTTGAGAATAAAGCAACGACGGCGATCCAGATGATTTTTCTGTAAATTTCCTGGTTGGAATAATCGGTGGGGGTCAGTCTGAAATTTTGATGTGTCATGAAAGTGCTCCTGTGCTTGTGGTAGAAAAAGAAACGATATATCTGCAGGGGTAGAAGGCTATACTTGATTCTAACATCAGAGGATAATCGCGGTGAAGTTTACCGGGTGGTGAAACCATCATTGCCGACATGTCAAAATTACTACCGAAAACGGAGAACACTGCCATGGCTGAAGATACTTTCAATCTCGACAAGCAGCAGCTAATGCAGCGCAGTTTCGAGCAGATGTCCGAAGCAATGCCAGTAACAAACTTCACAATCCATGAGAAAGTGGCATTGACTTGCCGCATTCTGTTTGATAACGGACATGATTCAGGGCTGGCCGGGCAGATTACCGCGCGTGGCAATCAGACGGGAACATTTATCACGCAACGGCTTGGATTGGGGTTCGATGAAATCGGCGTGCGCAATCTGCTGTTGGTTGATGAGAATTTACAGGTGTTACAGGGCGATGGGATGCCCAATCCCGCCAATCGTTTTCATTCCTGGGTGTATCGTGCCCGGCCAGATGTCGGTTGCATTATTCATACCCATGCCGCTCATACGGCAGCGCTCAGCATGCTCGAAGTGCCACTGATTATTTCGCATATGGATAACTGCGTACTGTATGACGATGTGGCTTTTCTGGCCGAGTGGCCAGGAGTTCCGGTCGGCAATGACGAAGGAGAACTGATCGCGCAGGCGCTGGGGGCGAAACGGGCATTGTTGCTGGCGCATCACGGATTGCTGATTGCATGCGGCAGTGTCGAGGAATCGTGTTTGTTGGCGCTTGCGTTCGAGCGGGCGGCACGTCTGCAATTGCTGGCGAGCGCTGCGGGTCACATTAAACCGATTAAGCTGGAACTCGGGCGTGAAGCGCATGACTGGATTTTACACGCACAGCGCAGTGCGAGCGCATTTGCCTATTATGCGAGGCGTGCATTGAAAAGTAACATAGATTGCCTGCAGGAATGACAACCTATATTACGTCACTTACACGCCGCTTTGCTATCTGGTTTGCACTGGTGGCGCTGTTGCCGATCGCGTTGATCGGCTATGGCTTGCTGCACTATTCCGAAAGGGCGGTGCAGCAATCGACTATTCTGAAAGTTTCAGCCATCGCCGATAAGAAAGTTGAACAAATTGATACCTATTTGCAAGGCCGTATCCTCGATGCGGAGATTATCCGATCTTCCGAAACGACCCACAAAGCCATCGTCAGGATTGGCGAGGTGTTCAAGCAGGAAGGGGTGCATTCAGAGGAATACCAGCAAGCAGACGCACGCTACCGTGACCATTTTGAGCGTTTTCTAAAAGGTGCTGGCTACTATGATCTGTTTCTGATCTCTCCCGATGGCTGGCTCGTTTTTACGGTCAGTCATGAGGCTGATTTCGCTACCAATCTGTTTGACGGTGCCTATCGCGATACCGGTCTTGGACAGGTATTCCGTAGAACACTCGAAACACGGGAAAGCAGCTTGTCGGATTTCGAGTATTACGCTCCGTCCAATGGTGCAATTGCCGCTTTTATTGCTGTGCCGATCATTATTGATGGCGAGCTGCAGGGCGTACTGGCCTTACAGATATACAGCGAGCATGTGTTCAGCGTGTTAACCAACAATGTCGGACTGGGTGAAAGCGGGGAGACCGTTGTTATTCGCCAGCAGGATGCAAATTCCGCGCTGATCATGGCGCCATTGCGAACCGACCCGAACGCTGCCTTGAAACGAATAATTCCACTGAATGAGCCTCCATTTTTATCGGCAATTCAAAGCAGTTTGAAGGATTTGCCAGGTGAGGGCATCATCACCGATTATCGTGGAACATCTGTCGTGGCGGCGTGGCGGCATTTGCCACGCATGCAGTGGGGGATGGTCGTCAAGATGAATGCCGATGAAGCTTTTGCTTCTCTGGCGCAAATGCGCATCATTGGTCTGACGATGCTCGGTGTGACATTTATACTGGTTGTCATGGGCGCGTTGCTGTTTAACCGGCGGGTGGTGATGCCACTTAAGATTCTGAATGCGTGCGCACAGGAAGTAGCTGCGGGTAATTTTCGTCATCGCGCTCCCGTTGAAGGCTGGGACGAAATCGGACAGCTCGCCCACGCCTTCAATGCGATGAGCGAACGGCTGAATATCAGTTATCAGCACTTGGAAGCACGCGTAGCGGAGCGAACGGCCAAGCTGGCCGAAGTAAATGTCGAACTCGCGCTCAAGGAAGAGGAAACCCGCTCAGTGGTCGAGCATATGGTGGATTGCGTGGTAACAACCGATGAGAAGGGCGTTATGCTGTCAGTGAACCCGGTCATAAAAAAACTGTTTGGTTATGCCCCGGAAGAAGCTATCGGGCAGAATGTGTCCATATTTGTGCCAGAGCCGGATCGCAGCAAGCATGACTTTTATATGCAGCGCTACTGCAAGACGGGGCATGGACAGCAGTATATTGGGCGGCCGTTTTCACAGGATGGGCACATTGTTGGACTCGGGCGCGAGGTCATCGGGGTGCACAAGGACGGTACACTGATTCCGATTTATCTGGCGGTCAGCGAATACTTTGTCGCGAATAAACGTCATTTTACCGGGGTGATGCGTGATATCCGGGAACACGTGCGCATCAGGGAGGACCTGGAGCAGGCAAGACTGGAAGCGGAACAGGCCAATCAGGCCAAATCGGCTTTTCTCGCCGCCATGAGTCACGAAATACGCACGCCGATGAATGGTGTTATTGGCATGATCGATGTGTTGAGCCAGACCAGTCTGAGCGGTTACCAGAAAGAGATGGCCGATCTTATCCGTGAATCGGCTTTTGCCTTGCTTGAAATTATCGAAGATATTCTGGATTTTTCCAAGATTGAGGCTGGCAGGCTCGAAATCGAGCAGGTACCAATGTCCCTGGTGACGGTAGTGGAACGCGCATGCGGGATGCTGGAACACCTGGCAGCCATCAAGGAAGTGGAGTTGACACTGTTTATCGATCCCGGTGTGCCGGAGAATGTAGTAGGGGATCCCTTGCGTCTACGGCAAGTGCTGGTTAATCTGATCAACAACGCCATCAAGTTTTCCAGCGAACTACCGCACCATGGGCATGTTGCAGTACGGGTGACCTTGACTGAGCCTGCCGGGGAGACTGCGGTGGTTGCATTTCAGATAACCGATAACGGTATCGGTATGGATGAATCGACCAGGCAACGTTTATTTACCCCTTTTTCCCAGGGAGACGCCTCCACAACACGTCGTTTTGGCGGAACTGGACTGGGGTTGACGATTTGTCATCGCCTGTTGACGCTAATGAATGGCAAAATAACCGTTGAAAGCAATCCCGGAAAAGGTTCGGTATTTACCTTGCTACTGCCGCTCAAGACCCTGCAGAAGAAAGCCACGCGCGATCAGACGCATAATATGGTTGATCTGACGGGGCTATCCTGTCTGGTGCTGGGGTCTGAAGATGGGTTGGGGCGGGATTTGGCATCTTATTTACGTTATGCGGGCGCATCGGTCAAATTGCTGACCGATTTTTCAACGGCACCTGAACATGTCAAGGCGCTCCAGGATGGTCCATGGCTTCTGGTTATCGATGCAGGCGATGGCGATCCACCGTTCGAAACATTCCGCGCGCAACTGGATTCTGATTTTGGTCATAGCTTCAATTTTGTCGTGGTGCGACGTGGCCGACGTCATCATGGCCGGATGGAAGATGAAGGTGTGGTTACGCTTGATGGAAATATTCTCTATCGTCAGGCGTTTCTGCATGCTGTGGCTGCTGCTGCCGGCCGTGAAAAACTGGAAGAAGATCAGTCCCTTATTGAAGGTAAGCTTGAGAAAATGGTTCCATTGACGCGCGATGAAGCGATTCAACAGGGAAAAATGATCCTGGTTGCCGAAGATAATGACATCAACCAGAAGGTCATTCGCCAGCAACTCGCATTACTCGGTTATGCAGTGGATATCGCAGCCAATGGACGTGAAGCGGTGCAGCGCTGGGAAAGCGGTGTGTATGCGTTGATACTGACGGATTTGCATATGCCGGAAATGGACGGATACGAATTAGCGAAAGCGATTCGCTCGGCAGAAAATGACAAAAAACGGATCCCGATTCTGGCGCTGACTGCCAATGCGCAAAAGAGCGAAGCCGATAAATGCCGTGCATTGGGTATGGACGATTATCTGACCAAACCAGTGCAGCTTGAACAGCTCAAAACGGTACTGGAAAACTGGCTTGGCAAAGCCGGAGCTGGACAAACGGTTACCACGGCAAGAGAAATAAACGGGCAATCTCGCGCCGAGGCAGATCAGGGCGATGTGCTGGATACGAATGTGCTTAAGACACTGATTGGCGATGATCCGGCAATGGTTGTCGAGTTTTTGCAGGATTTCCGTCTGAGTGCAGGCAAAATTTCTGAACAAATCACCGATGCTGCTAAAGATAGCCAGCTCGATGAACTGAAAGCAGCAGCACATAAACTCAAATCCTCGGCGCGCTCGGTTGGTGCGCTGGTACTGGGGGACTGTTGCGCAGCCCTGGAATCAGCCGCCAACAAAAATGACGCCGACAGCGCAAATAAACTGCTGCCAGGTTTTGCGGCAGCATTGGCCGAAGTTGAAACCCGTATTGCAGAAATGACCGAAACCAATCTCTCTCAAAACCTCCAGAAGGAATCAGAATGAAAATTCATGAGTACCAGGCCAAGCAGATTCTTGGGCGATATGGGATTGCCGTCCCGTCAGGAATTGCTTGTTTCAGAACGGACGAGGCGGTTGCTGCCGCACAGCAGCTGGGTGGCAGTAAGTGGGTGATCAAGGCACAGATTTACGCAGGTGGACGTGGCAAAGGCGGGGGCGTGAAGCTGGCAACCACGCGTGACGATGTCCGGAAAATTGCCGATACCATGCTCAATCATACACTGGTTACGCCACAAACCGGGCCGGAAGGTCAGATGGTCAGGCGCTTGTATGTGGAGCAGGGCGTCGAAATCGAGCATGAATATTATGTGGCGCTGGTGGTAGACCGCGCGACACAATGTGTCAGCCTGATTGCCAGTGAGGCCGGTGGCATGAATATCGAGCAGGTTGCGGCACAAACTCCTGACAAGATTCATAAACTGGCAATCGATCCGCTCACCGGACTGGATCATGAGGCAGCCAGATATACTGCACGGCAGCTTGACCTGCCGCCAGCAAGTTGGCCAGCGTTTGTTGAGCTGATAGCACTGCTTTATAAGGCATTTGACGAATATGATGCGTCGCTGCTGGAGATCAACCCTCTGGTCATGACAGACAATCATCAATTACTTGCGCTCGATGCCAAATTCAATTTTGACGATAATGCCTTGTTTCGTCATCCGGAGATTGTAGCTTTGCGGGATCTGGATGAGGAAGATCCGCTTGAGGTCGAGGCGGCCAGACATGAGTTATCCTACATTCCGCTGGATGGCAATATAGGATGCCTGGTCAATGGTGCCGGGCTTGCGATGGCGACCATGGATATCATCAAATTATATGGTGGCAATCCGGCAAATTTTCTCGATGTTGGTGGTGGAGCTACTGCTGAAAAAGTGACCGAAGCTTTCAAAATCATGTTGCGTCATTCTGGTATCAGTGCCATTTTAGTGAATATTTTCGGTGGCATCATGCGTTGCGATATTATCGCCGAGGGTATTGTGCAGGCGGTTCGAGAAGTAAAATTGACGGTACCACTGATTGTTCGTCTGGCAGGCACCAACGCTGAGATGGGTAAACAGATTCTGGCACAATCCGGCCTTGCCGTCATTCCGGCCAGCAACATGGCTGACGCAGCCAGGCAAGCGGTAGAGTTGACTGCGAACGCAAGCCCGAAACAACCAGGGAGTATGAACTGATGGCCATTCTGATCGATCGCAATACACGTGTCATGACACAAGGCATAACTGGAAAAACGGGACGGTTCCATACCGGGCAATGCCTGCAATATGCCTTTGGCAGAGATTGTCTGGTTGCAGGCGTCAATCCCAGAAAAGCCGGGGAAGCATTTGAAGGTGTTCCAGTGTTTGCAAGTGTGCAGGAAGCCAGGCAGGAAACTGGTGCGACTGTATCAGTGATCTATGTGCCGGCTCCTTTTGCTGCGAGTGCAATCGATGAAGCAGTAGAAGCTGGACTTGATCTGGTGATCTGTATCACTGAGGGCATTCCGGTTCGCGATATGTTGCGTACACGTGCACGCATGCGTGGCACAAAGACTTTGCTGGTGGGACCGAATTGCCCTGGCGTCATTACGCCGGATGAGTTGAAAATTGGCATTATGCCGGGAGTGATTCACCGGAAAGGCCGGATTGGTGTGGTATCCAGATCAGGTACGCTGACCTATGAGGCTGTTGCGCAATTGAGTGAACTTGGTCTGGGACAATCGACCTGTGTCGGCATTGGCGGTGACGCCATTAACGGATTGAAGCATCTGGATGTGCTGCGGTTGTTCAACGATGATGATGAAACCGAAGGTGTCCTGATGGTGGGCGAAATTGGCGGATCGGATGAAGAAGATTGCGCGCGATGGGTGAAGCAACACATGCGTAAGCCGGTGGTGGGATTTATTGCCGGCGTGACCGCGCCCCCTGGCAAACGCATGGGGCATGCAGGCGCAATCATTGCCGGCGGTAAGGGAACGGCACAGGAAAAAATTGCGGTAATGGAGGAATGCGGTATTCGCGTGACACGCAATCCGGCTGAAATGGGCAAGCTGATGAAATCTGCGCTTTAGGATGTTCCTGAAATGACGGCTCCAAATCAACGAATCTGATAAAAATTTCGGGAGTGGCAAGGTTGCGTATTTTATTAAGTGTCATATTTCTAGTATTGACCGGGTGTGCTGCCCAGCATTACCCCGTTTCCAAGCCGGTATATCCGGCACATAAACCGCTTCCGGATACAGCCTCAGGTCAGCGTCCTGACAGCTCGCTGTCGCCCAGTGCTCGTCCAACCTATAATCTGGCAGGTTACCCGGCGGCAGTTCGGGAGGGATATATAGACGGTTGCGAGACGGCAAAACAAAGCACATACGCCTATAAGGATATCAAGCGATATAGTGCTGACGGACAATATCGGATGGGTTGGGATGATGGATTCTCAATCTGCCGTAAACCACGTTAGCGCATGCAGCGGTAAATTAAGAGACAAAGCAAGATGAAACATTTTTTGAAAATTGCATTTATCGTTGCAATAATCACTCTGCTTTCACCCACAAATGCAAGCGCAAGTGCAAGCAGCTTGCCTGCAGCCATCAGACAAATGCTGCAAAAAGCGGGTATTCCGGAGGATGCTATCGCTGTTTTTGTGCAGGAAGTAAATGCAAGTCAGCCTTCATTGGCAATCAATGAAAATAAAGCAATGAACCCGGCTTCGGTGATGAAACTCGTCACAACCTATGCTGGTCTGGAATTGCTTGGCTCCAGCTATACTTGGCGGACGGAGGCTTATACGCAAGGGAACATCCATGATGGACGGTTGCAAGGTGACCTGGTCATCAAAGGGTATGGTGATCCCAGCATGAATCTTGAAAATTTCTGGCAGTTGGTACGCCAGATTCGCCAGACTGGATTACGTGAAATCAGCGGGGATCTGGTGCTGGATTACAGCTACTATAAAATCGCGCCTGGCAATCCGGCCGCATTTGATGGCGCGCCCTATAAACCCTACAATGTGTTACCCGAAGCATTATTGGTTAATTATAAGACTTCCGCGTTACATATCATTCCAGACCTGCAGCGTGATCAGATAAAAATTGTTGAAGACCCCGAGTTGCAGTTAATGGATTTGAGCAATCAGATTCAACCGACCAGAAAAAATTGTGGGAACTGGCGCAATCAAATTCGAACAGAAATTCTGGAAAATGGAGCTGAAAATGGACGCCCCATGGTCAGATTCAATGGTAATTACTCGATTCATTGTGGCCATAATACTTACTATCTGAGCCTGCACAGCAGCGGGGATTATATTCACCAGTTATTCAAACATTTCTGGCAGCAATCCGATGGTGATTTCAATGGCAAAGTCAGACGCGGAACAGCGCCAGCTGGAGCGTCCCCAATCATGACCTACCATTCCCCGCCGCTGGCTGATGTGATTCGCGGTATCAATAAATTCAGCAACAACGTTGCAGCAAGACAGCTATATCTGTCACTGGGCGAGCAGCAGACGAATGGTCATGCGGCACTCTCAATGGATCTTGCGCATATTGCGATACAGCGATGGCTGTCTGCCAAGCGCCTGAACTTTTCCGAGCTGATAATAGAAAACGGATCGGGTTTGTCACGCAAGGCCAGAGTCAGTGCACAGCACCTGGGGAAATTACTGATAGATGCATTTCATTCGCCGGTCATGCCTGAATTTATGTCATCTCTGGCAGTGGTTGGTATCGATGGAACGGCACGAAACCGTCTTAAAAAAACGGGCGTTATTGGCAGGGCGCATCTGAAAACGGGCTCGCTCAGAAACGTTTCCGCTATTGCTGGCTATGTGCTGGACAACAGAAACCGGCGCCACGCATTTGTCTTTGTAATTAATCATCCCAAGGCAGCCAGCGCCAGAACGGCTATGGATGCCCTGATTAAATGGATTCATGGATAATTATGTATCGAATTGTAGCTGTGCCTCTGACGCCACAGTTAGCCAAACAAGAAAACCTGATTAGTTAATTGTGGAGCTAAATAATTAACTAAGCGTCAGCATTCGGAATTTCCAAATAGTTTCCGGGATACGAAAAAAGATAGCAAAAGGCGTCAGGTATAATTTGCAATATTACGGAGGAACCCGGATTGATGATTCTAACTACCCGATGTTGCACAAAGTTTGCAGATGGCTGATTTTATCGCATTGATTCCTGCTGCCGGCTCAGGTTCGCGTATTGGTGAGGCGGTGCCAAAACAGTATTTGTCGTTGGCTGGCAAGCCAATGATTTATCACGCACTACATGCACTTTATAGTACTGCGCGTATTTCCAGGATAGGTGTGGTGCTGGCACGGGATGATGCTGATTGGGAATGTTATGATTGGTCACGGTTTGATGACAAATTAACGGTTCTGCGCTGCGGTGGCGTGACACGCGCCGAGAGCGTGGCCAACGGCCTGAACTCTTTGCGTGCATCTGACAAAATCAGGGATGAAGACTGGGTGCTGGTACATGATGCCGCCCGACCGGGCTTGAGTGTTGCGCTGGTCGAGCGGTTGCTGGATCAGCTTGCCGAAGACGAGGTAGGCGGGTTGCTGGCAATCCCGCTTGCAGATACGCTCAAGCGTGAGAATCATAATAAACGAGTAGCGCGCACCGAATCCCGGGAAGGGTTATGGCAGGCCCAAACACCACAGATGTTTCGTGCAGGTTTGTTGCTCGAAGCGTTACAAACCGCGCCGTGCGACATTACCGATGACGCAAGCGCAATCGAGGCTACTGGACGTGCGCCCAGGCTTGTGATGGGAGATGCCTATAATTTCAAAGTGACTTATCCCCAGGATATGGCGCTGGCAGCATTGGTGTTACAGGAAAAAATAAAACATGAGTAATATCAGAATCGGGCAAGGGTTTGATGTGCATCCGCTGGTAACCGGGCGTGCCTTGATCATTGGCGGGGTAATCATTCCATTTGAAAAAGGCTTGCAAGGACACTCCGATGCAGATGTGTTATTGCACGCACTTTGTGATGCGCTGCTGGGAGCGGCGGCGCTGGGGGATATCGGCAGTCATTTTGCCGATACCGATGATCGTTTCAAGGGAATAGACAGCCGGGAATTGCTGCGGGAAGTGATGCGATTGCTTGTGCAGAAACAGTATCGCATCGTTAATATCGATGCCACCATTATTGCCCAGGCACCGAGAATGGCACCGCACATTCCGCGCATGATTGAATATATCGCGCAGGATCTTGCCCTGCCTTCTAGCGCAATCAACATCAAGGCCAAAACTGCCGAAAAACTTGGATTTATTGGCAGAGGCGAAGGGATCGTTGCCGAGGCCGTCTGCCTGATCGCCGGGAAAGAATAATTGCCACATCCGCGTGTGATCCTGGTACCAGAGCTTTTATCACCTGATGGCCGGAAGAGAGCGCATTACAGCGATCTGCTTGCTCAATATTCTGAACCCGCTCATTGATGTAGTGGTCAATTTTTTTCGGACACACAGATAGATTGGTGTTCTGCCATTTTCATTTCATCAGTAATGGATCCGCTGCCAGCCCCTGCCCACTTTGCTGCGGCTGTGCTCGTTGAGCAGTAGCAAGCTCTTCCATTCAAACGTGAATTGCACTATATATTTTCGGCAGGCCGTTAGCCGGAAACCATATTGGAATGCGCATTGGATCGTGCTGTGACCATTACCAACCCGGATTCCTGCCAGATTTTTATTTGGTGCCCGCGCGCGTTGATGATGAGGGGCGACGCGCCCCGGCTGGTGTCGGGGAGCGCGCCAAATCGCTTGCGATCATAGGCTGCTTGATAATAGGTGACGATTTCGCCCTCCGGCGTTTTAAATTTTAATTGCGCCGCAATCGCCCCCTGTATTGTGCAATACCGTCCACCGATCAAAGCCAGCCTATTTTCGCCAAGCTGACTGGACATGCGCGGTTCGAAATCAAGACGGTCAAAGAATGCCTGAATGCGGCTCATTGAACCGGTTTCCACATCCAATGCCTTGATCCGTAAATGATTGGTCAGCACCTCATGGGCGATGCGTTGCCGCACGTCTTCGGGCGGCGCGAGCTGTGTTGACAGGATGATAAAAGCCAGCATGAACACGGCAGCCACTCCCCCAAGCCCTGTGGTAAGCCACTTGGCAGAAGACGGCCAGCGTGGCCTGGATGCACGTTGCGGCAAGCGCTGCAATTGCGCCAACTCGCGTTCGGTCAATGCATCCTGTTCGAGCATGGCCTTGATGGATGCTTTCAATGGTGCGCGATCCGTCATGACGCGCCTTTCCTTCTTGTGCTGCATCGTCGGCATATGCCCTCATGCGCAGCCGCAGGCGCCGTAAGCGGGAAAGTACGGTCGCGCGTGCAACACCAAGGAGCAAAGCGATTTCGGAGGCGGACAGGCCATCGACCGCCCACAGATAAACCACCTCGCGCTCTGGCGGGGTGAGTTCCAACCAGACTTTTTCGAGTGTCAATCTATCCACCATCAAGGCTTCCAGATCGCATTCCGTGCTCGCGTACGCGTCCGGCTCGTCCAGCGCTTCAAAGCGAACAATGCGCTGGCGGCGGCATTGGTCGAAAAAGCCGTTGCGCGCGATGCGGCGAATGTAGGCAACGGGCTCCTGAACATCTCGCGGTGCATCGCACAGATATTTTTCCAGTGCATCGTGCGGTCGAATTTCACAGGGCGATAGCCCAATCGGGCAGTATGCGCAGGGCGGCGGCTTCAAGTATCTTGTCGGCTCCAGATAGCACCAACAGCCCCAGTCCGATCAATAACCATCCCAGCAGCTTTTTGGTAAGCGCGGCATTCTGAAGCAAGCCCGGCCGGACATGGCCCAGCACCTTGCCGGAGACCAGGCCGGTCGCCAGTAATACCGCAGCTGTCCCGATGCCAAAGGCGAACATTACCAGGAAGGCCATGCCGAAATCCTGCCCGATCGAGGCCAGGGCAATCGCCGCGCCTAAAGTCGGCCCGACGCAAGGCAGCCAGACCAGACCCAGTAGCGCGCCCATGCCGAACTGTCCGCTAGCGGTGGCGGCATAACCGTTGCCGGTATCGAAACGGCTGGTCAGCAGCGACAAGCGCAGGGTGAGCCAGTCGCCCAAGCGCTTGATGACCAGCGTCGCGCCGGCCAGAATCAGTAGCGCGGCGGCGATAAAGCGGAAAAGTTCCGGGTCAAGCCCCAGCTTGATCAGGATAAAACTCAGCAGTGTGCCGGCGATAGCAAACGAGGCGCTCAGCCCCAGTGCCAGATAAATCGCGCCCTGCCTACCGCCCGCAGATGCCGAGGCCATCACTACCGGCACCAGCGGCCAGACGCACGGTGAGAGAATGCTCAACACGCCCGCCGCGCCGGCCAAGGGGATAGAGACGAGTTCCAGTGTCATTTTTTGGTCTTAAACAGGATCGCCTTGTCGATCTCGGCGGCAATCACCTCATAACGCGTTTCTGCAACGCTGTACCAGAACTGGTCGTTACCTTTGTAAAGCAAAAAAGTGGATTGTCGCGGGGCGCGGAGCTGGCGCACCAGATCTTTCTGCTGATCGAAATCAACCTTGAGAATGTGAAATGTTTTTTCGGGGTTTGCAGCTCGATACTTTTCCAGAGCTGCCTGCTGCTTGGCGCAGGTTGAGCACCAATCGGCATGGATATCCACCAGCACGACCTCACCGGCGGCTTGCAGGGCTTCGAAACGTGCCTGTGTATAGGGTTCTCTTTCCAGGGCATGCGCGTTTATTGCGAACACCAGCAACAAAAGAAAGGCGGTAATACTTTGCATGAGCGGCTTCATGGGCTAAATCTCCAGATGGATTGAGAATGGATCGAACCGGCAGCGGATATCCGGACGTTCAGGGCTTTCTTTCCCGGATTCGACTGCTTACCAGACAAGACGATCGGGATGCTGCATTGATTGCACGATGCTCAAAATTTCAATCGCGTTTATTATGTTGAATCAACAGAAGATCGCGTCGATGCGGATCGGTCTACCAGAAAACAGGAAACTTTATGCAGCGTTGTTTCACGGTGATCCATACAAGGTACTAAAGTGGACCCCGCAGTCAAGACAATAATGGATCGAATTTAAGAGGGTATCCTATTCATGCAGCGAAACGGCGCTACCCCGATTCTTTGATTCTATTTCTGATGAAATTTTTTCTGTTTTGCTGTATTTGTCGATAATCTTTGCCCCACCTCCGCTCGCTGTCAGGTAAACCTCGTCCGGTGTGTGATATCCCAGTGACTGATGCATCCGTGTTGTATTGTAGAACGTAAAGTACTCTGTCAGACCAAGTATTAAATCAGTCATTGTTGCATACCCTTTCAGGTACACATCTTCGTGCTTGACACTGCGCCAGAGCCGTTCCACGAAGATATTGTCCGATGCTCTGCCACGCCCATCCATGCTGATGGTAATGTCGCGTGCTTTGAGTGCACCAATGAAATCGTCACTGGTGAACTGACTGCCCTGATCGGTATTGAATACGTCAGGCACGCCATGTGTTTGCAGGGCCTGTTCCAGACAATCCACGCAAAATCGACTATCCGGCGTGTTCGATAGCCGCCATGACAATACTTTGCGCGAGTACCAGTCAATGATCGCCACCAGATACACAAACCTTCGCGGCAGGCGAATGTACGTGATGTCTGTGCTCCACACCTGGTTGGGGCGATCAATCGACACGCCTCTGAGCAAGCACGGATAAACCTTGTGCTGCGGGTATCGCCGGCTGGTGTTTGGCCCCGGCGCCATACCCGCAAGACATAATATACCCATCAATCTTTGTACACGCTTGCGGTTGATTGTGTGCCCCAAACTTCGCAGATATTGCACAATCTTGC
>JAVVEX010000048.1:0-14375 GCA_032251195.1 Nitrosomonas sp. | reverse complement strand
CCGAGTTGCCGCTACGCCTTCTTACTGCTTGCCTAACGCACACTCAGATCAAACTGAAAATAGTATAGAGGCATAAATTAAAATGGGTTAAAGATATCTCTAACAGTCTAAACGCTACAGAAATCGAGCACCAGAGCGCTCAGTACAATATGAAGCATATTTCATGCCGCAATTAATAATAGATTGATTTATTTGAACTTGTTATTAAAGTAGGGGTGTAAATTTCAGAATAATTCGGAGCATGTAAAGAAATTCGACATTTATGTGGTGGATTCAAATTCGAAGGGGGCGCTTTCGATGTCTGTCAGACGTGGCTTGCCGATATGTCGGTGAATAGCTCATTCGTGGCGGAGTGCGTCAACCGGTTTGAGCGAGGAGGCTTTTCTGGCGGGATAGATGCCAAAGAAAATGCCGATAATGGAAGCAAAAGAAACCGCAAGACCGATCATTCCCATGGTGATGACAATCTGAATATCGGCAATCTCGCTCACGAGCCATGCGCCTCCCGCTCCCAGTAAAATGCCGATCAATGCGCCGAGAATGCAGATCATCATGGCTTCCAGCAAAAATTGCATCAGAATTACGCGACGGCTGGCGCCGATTGCCATGCGTATGCCAATTTCGCGTGTGCGCTCTGTTACGGATACCAGCATGATGTTCATGATGCCGATACCGCCAACCAGAAGCGAGATGGACGCAATTGCGCCCAGCATCCACGACATGACTTTGGCCGCACTGCTGGCGACGGAAGCGAGCGCCGTCAGGTTTCTGACTGTGAAGTCGTTCTCCAAGCCATCCGTGAGACGATGACGTTGGCGCAATAGTCCGGTGATATCGTGTTGTGCGGCTTCCATGCTGTCGCCCGATGTGGCTTGTACCAGCATGTAGTTGACCGAGCCTGGAAACTGGTTGCCGAGGACTTGCCGTTGCGCGGTTGTCAGTGGGACAAAGGCTCGATCATCCTGGTCGCGTCCATCGAGTGCCTGGCCTTTGGCTGCAAGCACACCGGTTACCGTAAAAGGCCGGTCTGCGATGCGGATGATTTGGCCCACCGGATCTTCATCACCAAACAGGTTTTTTGCCGAGATTGCTCCCAGAACGGTAACGCGGGCACCTGCGCGCAGATCACTATCGGTAAAGATTTCGCCACTTTGCATTTGCCAGTTGCTGACCGAAAAGTACTCTGGCGTGACGCCATTGAGAAATGTGCTCCAGTTATTGGCGCCAAAATTGAGTTGAGCGGTTCCTGTGACAATGGGCGCGCTGACCATGACCGTGGATAGTTCCGCTATCGCCTGCGCATCCTGAGTAGTGAGGGTTTTGACGCTGCCACTGCCAAAACGCAATCCGCCTGCCGATGTGGCGCCCGGTGTGACGATCAACAAATGACTGCCCATCGAGGCGATCGCATCGTTGATTCTGGTCTGCGCGCCCTGGCCAATCGATAACATCAGCACGACGGCGGCGACGCCAATGATCATTCCGAGCATTGTCAACGCGGTACGCAGGCGGTTAGCCTGCAGCGCGCGTATGGCTTCACCGGTAATGGTTGGTAGATTCATTGTTTGGGCAGTATCGCGCGGTTCGTCAAATGAGCGGTTGCAGCATCTTCAATGATGCGCCCGTCCTTGAGACGAATCAGCCGCCTGGCGCAGGCGGCAATATCATCTTCATGCGTCACGATCGCGATTGTGATGCCGTGCTCGCGGTTGAGGCGGTCGAACAGCTGCATGATTTCGTGGCTGGTCTGAGTGTCGAGGTTACCGGTAGGTTCATCCGCCAGAATCAGTCGCGGCTGATTGACCAGCGCGCGGCTGATGGCAACCCGCTGTTGCTGACCACCAGATAACTGGTTGGGATGGTGCATGGCAAAGCTGGCGAGGCCGGTTTGCTGCAGGAGTGACATGGCGCGGTGGCGAGCCTGCTTACGGTTGATGCCGGCATACAGCAGCGGTGCTGCCACATTATCGAGCGCACTCATGCGCCTGAGTAAATTAAATCCCTGGAAAACGAATCCAATCTGGCGGTTGCGCACGTAGGCCAGTTCATCATTGGACAGGGCGGCAACATCCTGCTGATCCAGCCAGTAGTGGCCGCTTGATGGTGAATCCAGACAGCCGAGTACATTCATCAAGGTGGATTTACCGGAGCCGGAGTGACCCATGATGGCCACGAATTCGCCGGACATGATGCTGAAATTGATATCGGTCAGCACCCTAAGTTCGATGGATTGACCGTTGGTATCATCCAGATAATAATTCTTGCAGAGATTTTCCACCCGAATGACGGTTGTGGGCGCAAGGGTGTTGACCTGATCGGATAAGGCTGCTGATTGATTCATCAGAACATCCGGAATCTGATATTGCTTTCCGGTTTTTTATCTGCTTGCTTGCCGGAGATTTCTTCGATGACCAACATATCATTCTCTGTCAATTCGCCCGAGATAATTTCGGTCAGTTTGCCATCGGTAATGCCTGTCTGAATTTGTACTGGCGCGGGAAGATTGTTTTGCAGCCGGTAAACCAGGCGGTAGCCGGGCTGAACCGTGATGCCCACGCCTGCTTTTTCCTGATCAGGCTTGTAACGTAACGCCGCATTGGAGATGCGCAGCGCGGCCAGTTTTTCAGCCACAATAAAACGTACATTAGCGGTCATTCCGGGCAACAGGCTGCCATCCTCATTGAATACGGTTGCGACTACGTTATAGGTCACTACATTTTCCTGAGTGACGGGATTCAGGCGTATCTGCCTGACGACAGCGGAAAACGCACGCTCCGGGAAAGCATCCACGGTAAAGGCAATATGCTGATCAGTATGGATTTGCCCGATATCTGCTTCCGCAACGCTGATGTTAATCTGCATCTGGCGCAGATCACGTGCGATCTGGAACAGTGTTGGTGTCTGAAAATTGGCGGCCACTGTTTGTCCGACATTGACATCCCGCGCCACTACTACGCCGGAGATCGGTGAGCGGATGATGCTGTAGTTGAGATTGGCGCGGTCACGTGCAACCTGTGCCTGATTGCTGTCAATCAGTGCGCGCGCAGCTTCGAGCTGTTGTTCGACTTCATCCAGTGCCTCGCTGGAAATAAACCCTTTCTCGACCAGCTTTCGGCTACGCGACACTTTACTAATTGCCAGTGCCAGGTTGGTCTGCGCACTTCTCAGATTGGCAGTTGACTGTTTTAGTTGTGCATTGAGCAGTGCCGGGTCGAGTCTCGCCAATATCTGGTTGGTTTCTACCTGATCATTGAAATCCGCATTGATCTGGATGACGGTACCGGAAATCTGGGTACCAACCTCGACCAGTTCCAGCGGCGTGATTGTACCATTGGCGGAAATCGTGCGTACCAGCTTGCCACGATCAACCTGCCCGGTTCTATACTGGATGATATCTGCATCGCCACTCAGCAATGAATAACCATAAACAGCTACTATCAACAGGATGGTGATAGGTACAATTTTTTTTAGCATGTGTCTGTTGTTGTCTGCTTACCTGGTTTTTTAAAATTTTTGAATTCTTGGAAGCATGCAAATAATGATCCAAAGCAGAGCGATCGAGCAATCCGGCTATTTTTCTTTTTCATGCTCGGCAACCGCTTCCTTTAATTGTCTCAAGCGCGCTTCTGCACTCGACAGCTGATAAAAATTATTATGCTTTTGCCGTAAGGCGATTTCCAGCTGTCCAATGGCCTGCTTGAATTTTCCTTCCAGAATAAGCGCCTCGGCTTGCGCCTGGTACTGGAGCAAATGGTTGCCCAGTGCCTCATGACTGCGCGCTTCAAGCTGGTGAAGTTTGATATCGTTGCGTACAAATTGTAACTGTTTTTTGATGAAATCGAGCGCGGTCTGTGGTTGGCCGTGACGCAATAACGCATCGGTGTAGTCATAAATAAGTGCGCGGTAGTGCGGATAAACTACCAACGCGGTCTGGTAAAGCTTGAATGCGTCTTCAATCTGTCCATTCTGAAATTTAACACGTGCAGCAAGGGTATCGATCATCGCGGCAGATTGTAAATAGTCACCCGGTATTCTGATTGGTTTTCCAAGGCGGTGATTCTTGAGTGGCTCAGCGGCGGGGTCGGACTGGATAGTCTGATAAAGTACGCCTAATTCCTGCTCGGCGCGCGCATTGAGCCTGGCGCGTAATAATGCCTGAATCAGTCCGTACCGTTCTGCGGTTTCATTGATGTAGCGCTTGTCCTGCAGGCGCGCTTCGAATTCTGTGACCTTTTCAAGCGCACTTCCCTGCGAAGCGCGCAGCTTGGCGCGTACAAGATGAAATTCGATGCTATCGGGTATCTGGCGATAACCAGTTTCGCGGACACGGTTCTGAATATCGGCAATTCGTTCATATGTAACTGGATGCGTCCTCAAAAAGGACGGTGCGCTATTTTCATAATACCGGCTGGCGTGCTGCATACGTTCAAAAAAAGAAGCCATGCCATGTGGATCAAATCCTGCTTTAACCAGCATGTCGAATCCAACACGGTCAGCTTCCTTCTCATGCTTGCGCGTAAAGTTCAATTGCGATTGAATCAGTCCGGCCTGCGTGGCCGCCATCACGGCTGAGCCGGCCTGGGGATTGGAGCGTGAGGCCAGAATGGCGATTGCCAGAGCTGCAATCGAGGCGATCATGCCGGTATACTGATTGCCGGAGAGCATTCTGGCCAGATGTTTTTGTGTGACATGTGCAATCTCGTGTGCCATAACACCGGCCAGTTCGGATTCATTTTGTGCGGCAGTAATCAGGCCGCTGTGGAACCCCATGAAGCCGCCGGGTAATGCAAAAGCATTTATCGTCGAATTATTGAGCGCAAAGAATTCAAACGAGTGTTCGAGAACGTATCTGTCCGATACCGCTATCAGCCTGGTGCCTATTCTACTTAAATAGTCAGCTATTTCAGGATCATCGAGATAGCTCGGATCTGCCCGGATCTGACGCATGATCTGCAACCCGATCTGGCGTTCCTGACGCGGCGTAATTGTTGCTTGTGATATGTCACCAAGATCGGGCAACATTTGTCCAGCCACCTGATGGGGGAAACATATTGATAAAACAACGATAATGGCAATGTATCTCATGGTGTTTTGATCAATACTTCTGCGCCAAGTTCCGTTTCAATGATTGCGGGATATTCTCAGAAATCCGGGTTGATCCGGTATATCACAATACTATATTGCGTATAAAAATATTTCCTTATCGATAGCGCACGCTAAGGCACTGCGCTACGAGCTTTTTACCAGAGTAGTAGGTCACATGACTAAAAATTGATCGCATAGTGAGATCATCAATCTTGTAGTGGTCATGCGGCAGCGCACATGGTTTGAAGGTTTATGGAGTAAGTTCAGTGAGGTTTAGCATGGGCAAGGGGCTATCCAGAGAAGTGGTCTCGGATAGCATCCTGCCTGCGTCTTGTTGTTAATTTTTTGTTTCAATCTGTACCAGAGGTTCCGAATCAACAGTCTTGGTGTCTATATTGTCGCGACGGATACGTGTTTTTTTGGGAGGGGCTGTTATAACCCCGGCAGTGACTCTGTCCGGCGAGGTTTCAATCATGATCAGGCCGCTCTTGGCAAGACCTTGATCCCCGTTTCTGTTATTTCCGGGAATGTCGTGTTGATGCGTAACCGCTTGCTGCTGCGGCGTAACAGAAGTAGATTCGGTCTGCTTACTATCAATAGGTGATGTTGAAGAATTTACTTCTGTGATGCTGACGGGAGCAACCATGGTTTCCGATCGTGTTTCCGTTAATGGCTGTTGTTGGGGCTGATTGTCTGATGACGCCTCTAATGGAGGCTGTGTCGCATCGTGGGATTGCTCCGGACGACTCCTGTTTGCGCCCCCACGGCGGCGACGGGAACGGCTTCGTCGTTCATCTGTTTTTACGTCAACCGATTGTTTTGAAGATGATATTTCTGTAGTTGGCTCGATAGCTTCCGCAGGAGATGATGATTCTTCTATTAGCGGAATTTGTTTCTGGTTGCTGCGTTTGATCGGTCTACGATTGCTCTCTACAGGTGATATTTCTGAAACAGCGCGGCTGTCGATCGTTTGCTTATCAAGCAGTGGCCCGGAAGCCTCTGGTGATGAGTTGCTGGTAATTGCAGCATTGCTCGGTTCCTGAAATTGATTTGCAGGCGGGGGGGCGCCGCGTTTACTACGACCGCGATCACGTCGACCGCGACCACGTTCGGCTCGGATATTTTTTTCTTTTTCCTGTGTGGCTGTCAGCGTCGATGCAGCCTGGGTTTGCCCGCTACCGGATGGTTTGAACAAGCTGAAGAATTTATCCAGGAATGAGAGCGATTCGCGGGGTTTCTCTTCGCGAACCGGTGCAGGTTGATCAAGTTTGATCCCCGTAACTACCGCTTTGGGCTGTGAGGTTCTGGCCTCCTGAGCATTTGAAGTGGGCAGCATTTCTTCGGAAATTTTTTCTACCATTTCATAACTGGCGGGTAATTCTGTCGATTTAAGATCTTCGTGTCGCAACCGGTTAATAACGTAGTTGGGTGTTTCCATGTGAATATTTGGGACTAGAATAACACCTACCTTCAGTCTGGATTCCAGCCGGTGTATTTCAGAGCGTTTTTCGTTCAGCAAAAAAGTAGCCACATCAACTGGCAGTTGCACTTGTAACAGGCTGGTATGCTCTTTCATCGCTTCTTCCTGAATGATTCTCAGTATATGCAAAGCGGAAGAATCCGTACCCCGGATATGGCCAGTACCATGACAGCGGGAGCAGGGGATGTAATTTCCTTCGCCAAGTGAAGGTCGCAGGCGTTGCCGGGAAAGCTCGAGAAGTCCAAACCGGGAAATTTTTCCAACCTGGACGCGCGCACGATCCAGGCGCAATGCTTTGAGCAGCGTTGACTCTACTTCACGCTGGTTGCGCGCAACTTCCATGTCAATGAAATCTATGACCACCAACCCACCAAGATCACGGAGGCGCAACTGCCGTGCAACTTCGTCGGCGGCTTCGAGATTGGTATTGAACGCGGTTGCTTCAATATCGGACCCACGGATCGCACGCGCGGAGTTTACGTCGATCGATACCAATGCTTCGGTATGATCAATAACGATCGAGCCGCCGGAGGGTAGTGTTACCTGCCGGGAATAGGCAGTTTCGATCTGGTGTTCTATCTGAAAACGAGAGAATAGCGGTATGTCATCCTGATACAGTTTGAGCCGCTCCACATTGGCAGGCATGACATGCGCCATGAATTGGTGGGCTTGCTCATATATCTCTGGATTGTCGATCAGGATTTCACTAATTTCGGCATGAAAGTAATCACGGATTGCACGTATGACAAGACTGCTCTCCTGATAGATCAGGAAGATGCCATTCTGATTGTTCGCGGCTTCCTCTATCGCGCGCCAAAGTTGAATCAGATAATTCAAATCCCACTGCAGTTCTTCTTCACTGCGGCCTATTCCGGCTGTGCGCGCGATAACACTCATGCCCTCCGGAATTTGCAGATTGGTAATGACTTCACGTAATTCAGCGCGTTCTTCCGCGCTAATGCGCCGCGAAACACCACCACCCTGAGGATTATTCGGCATCAGAACCAGATAGCGACCTGCCAGCGAAATGTAGGTGGTTAGTGCCGCGCCTTTATTGCCTCGCTCATCTTTGTCGACTTGTACAATCAGCTCTTGTCCTTCCCGCAGTAAATCGGCAATACGGTTTCCGGTTGCGCCAGTTGTATTATTTAAACAGGTGGGTGCAATTTCCTTGTAGGGTAGAAATCCGTGACGGCCAGCGCCATAATCTATAAATGCGGCTTCCAGACTTGGTTCCAGTCGGGTAATAATTGCTTTGTAAATATTACTTTTGCGCTGTTCCTTGCCAGCGATTTCGATATCAAGATCGATCAGCCTTTGTCCATCTACGATGGCAACGCGCAACTCTTCCGGTTGGGTCGCATTGAATAACATTCGTTTCATTTATGCCTCCCGCGCCTGGTACATGGGTAGACTGTGTGTTCTTTGTCCAGTAAAAGTGGATTGATCAGTAGATCCGGCAAGATTGGCGCTCCAATAACCGGTGATATGACTGGATTTGTTATTTGGATAAACAGTCATTGATAAGTTGGGTATTAGTGATTATCAAAATAACCAATAAAGGTCGCCATCTGCTGAACGCAATCGAATTGATCGCATTTGTTCGGAAATATTGTTTTCTACTACTCGCATACAGTAGATGAAAATATGCTGCTGCATATTGCCTGAAACAATGAACTGGAATCTATCTGCGTCTTTGGCGCGTAAATTATTTGTCATCGCTGCTTTCTGTGGTGAGCGATATTAACCAGACAAAACGATCCGCTTTCAGCGCCTGAGAAGATATAATCGATGTACAAACATGTTTTGAGTGTGTAATCACGATAGGGCTGGAAAGCAAAATCAAAGGAATTCGGGTATGAAAATCACTGATAACGGTATTGGTGAAAATTTAATGACGGCCGGGTAACCGGCGAAACCATTATGCCGGATACTATTATGCCAGATCGCGTGGTTATAAAACAGATAGATGAGACAGCGGAAGGCCAGCGAATCGATAATTTTTTGTGCAGACTGCTTAAAGGCGTTCCTAAAAATCATATCTACCAGTTGCTGCGTAGTGGGCAAGTGCGCGTGAACAGTAAACGCATAGCTGCCAGTTATCATTTGCAATTGGCTGACAAAGTACGCATACCTCCCGTTAGCTTTAAAAATAGTGTCTTGCAGGTAAAACCCGAGAAAAAGATGATGCAGTTTGGGATTTTGTTTGAGGACGATAATTTGCTGGTGATCAATAAGCCGGCAGGCGTGGCGGTTCATGGTGGCAGCGGGATTAGCCACGGTGTGATTGAGCAGTTACGTATGCGGCATCCGGATTGGAAATTTCTGGAACTGGTGCATCGGCTGGACCGAGAGACTTCAGGCGTGCTGTTGCTGGCAAAAAAAAGAGTATCCCTGGTTGATTTGCATCGGCAGATTCGAGAGGGGAGGGTGCAGAAAAACTATCAGGTATTGGTATCCGGAAAATGGCGTAATTTAACTCAAAATGTCAAATTCCCGCTCAGTAAATATGTGACGGCGGCAGGAGAGCGTCGCGTGGCAGTTACGACTGAAAAGCATGAGCAAACCAAATCCAGACAGGCACACACTATTTTCACTTTGCAACGAAGTTGGGAGAAATTCAGCCTGCTGAATGCAGAGCTGAAAACTGGCCGTACACATCAGATCAGGGTGCATCTTGCTCATTTGGAGTTTCCAATTGCAGGCGATGACAAATATGGTGATTTTGAGTTGAACAGGCAGTTACGAAAATCGGGGCAGAGCATGCCGTTAAAACGCATGTTTCTGCATGCGGCAAAATTTTCATGCGAACATCCGCTGACGAGGCAACCGCTATTGCTGGAAGCACCTTTAACCGAAGATCTACGTATGTTTTTGCTTTCTCTCGATTGAGCAGCATCGGAATCTGGAGGCTATCATTACTGGCGGAGTAGTCTTAGTGAGGATACGCGCTGCTCTATCTTGTGGATGAGTTCCTGATAGGTTGCCGTATGAGTGCCCCCAAATTTAGCTAAAAAGATTTTTTCATCCAAGTGCTCAGGTAAGTCTGCCCAATAAGGCATCAAATCGCTATCGTTAATACCAGCAAGAATGTTTGCACGTATTTTTCGTGCTGAGGACTGGCTATCCGTTATTTTGGCTGCGAAGCTGGTTCCGGCACGATTGGCGGCGATATCATTAAAGGAAAATCCACTGCCACTGCGTGCATCTTCCAGCTCCTTGTAAAGTCCAATTGCGTCAGAGAGTACTGTATCAGTATAGGCGGCTATGGCTGCCGATGCGATGAAGTGCATCGCAAAATCTGCACGTCCGTCCAGGGTAATGTTTATCCGAGCTGGTGGCTGCCATTTGGCAGCTTCAGGCGTGATGAGTTTGAGTGGAAGCTGCAGTACGTGAAATGATGCCACCAGTATCGCTGCGCGTATTTCTTCCGTCGCGTTGGCGTGCGATGGAGCGCGGGTTGTTTCCTGCATGAGTCTGGTCAATATTTCAGAAAGCGCGACCGTTTGCGCATCATGCTGCTGATATGCTTGATTAAGGAAGGTGTGATAACGAAGCAGTCTTTCGAGTGTCTGCTGATCAAAGAGCGGCAGGTTTAGCGAAAGCTGGTCATCATGCCTGTTTTCCCATCCCTGCCAGTAATATGAAATGGCGATGCCATCGTGCGATATGCCTATTTTCCTGAATGCATCCATACCGGTGCGTACGTCCGGACTAATCATTTTTAACCAGGAAAAGAGTTGTTGCAGAGCAAAATTGGCCAGATTGTCCGGCACGGCCAGCTTCCCGATGCGCAGTGATTTGATTGTTGGCAGATTTTTTGATTCAATCAATAATGTTTCAAAGTTAACATAAGCACTATTGGTGACTGCGGCAATAGCGGGAACGGGCAGGCTAATCTGAATATGCGCACCCTGGTTGCGCAGTGTCGATTTTGCGCGCCCCTGGCCTAGATGGTGTGCCAGATAATTCAGTGCGATATCAAAGTCTTCCAGATCTATGCTGGCGGTGGCAGTTGTGCCTGGTCTGACCTGGTAGCGGTGGGTATCGAGGATGCTTTTAGCGCGCGCAATGTGCTGATGGGAGATACGCACATCTCTTGTGACTTGCGGTTTGCTATCGATCGCCAGATAAAAAAATGTGCCAATCGTTATCCCGGCGGCTGTTAGCAGTGTCAGCAACAGCACGACGATTCGGCTCAGTATTTTTTGCATTGAATCATTGATTGTCTTTGCTATCCAGAATGTATCCAGCTACGGGCGCATTACCAGTACCAGCGCGGCCCATAGTAGCCTCCTCTCGAGAAGAAAGGGTGATATCCAAAGTATGGATAGGGGTAATAGTTATATGGATAACGGCCATATCTGTATGTGCGGTTTACATCATAATCTTTGGGCCATAGATAAATTCCTTCGGATAAGATCAGTGGAATATGAATGAGCTTATTGCCGATTGTACGCTCAGCCCCGCCGGCAAGGGTGCCGATAACGGTGACTTTGCTGTTTTTGGCCAAAATGGCTGGATCCAGAAAGTCACTGGTTCTGACGGCAAATCTCCCCTCACTGGGTTGGTTGGTCTGAGGAAAACCATTGCGATCCAGTGGGTAATAAAGTATCTGCACTAAACTGGAATCTGTTTCGTTTTCCACTTCGATAACAGTACCGCCCCAGCGTATCGGTGTGCCCTGATAGCTGTCGGTATTCTGGCTGGCGAGCTGATAAGGCATGTCTATTGCAGAAAAATCCCTGATAGCAGGCGGCATGCTGCCGCAAGCGCCGAGAAAAACAAGCAAGGCAAGTGAGGAATACGGGTTGAGTGGCAATCGGATTTTCATGACCTTCTCCAGTTGGTACCCACTATTTTTGTGAAAAATCAAGACAGGAACTCTGCTGTTCGTTCGATTTTCAGTGCTTGCGTACAATGTTTTCTAACTGATCGGACAGTGTAATATAATTATTAATTCAGTGATTTGTTAAATCAGTTTGTTTCCCGGAATCACCGGTATAATATACCGGTTTGCTGGACGTTCCTGATTCTGCCTTTTTGATTTACCTTGCCGCATAATCTGTTTTGCGGAAAACTCATAAATTTTGACATGGATGGATCGCAGTCTTCTGTTCTGGAGCTGAAGAGCAGCACTTTTTTTGCGCCCGTACTGGTTTTGTACAGTAATGAAATTTATTTAATTGCTGAAACATTACAGGAAAAAATTTCGGGCGCGCCTGATTTCTTCAATGACTCGGCGGTCTTGCTTGATTTGACCGAATTAAACCTCAAGGGATTGCCGGTTGATATCGAGGCGTTGGTTTCAACGCTGCGTGGACTGCATATATTTCCAATCGGCATCAGGGGCGGAAGCGAGGCTCAGGAGAAACAAGCATCGGCGCTATCGATACCAATTGACTCTGGCCGCAGCAGTGGCAGCGTGTTGTTCGAGAGGCAAAATAAATCTAAACCTGATATTCAGTCGCAAGCACCCGTCGAGGTTATCAAGGAAGTTTTTCGCGCCACTGCGATGCTTGTTACCCAGCCAGTGCGATCTGGTCAGCGGATTTACGCCAATGGTGATCTGGTTATTCTTGCGCAAGTAAGCGCTGGTGCCGAGATCATGGCTGAGGGCAACATTCATGTTTATAATACGTTAAGAGGACGTGCCTTGGCGGGAGTGCAAGGCGATATGGCTGCGCGCCTTTTTTGCCTTGATCTACAGGCTGAACTCATTTCGGTTGCCGGGGTTTATAAAACCAGCGAGGATTTGAAGGATACGGTCATCAAGAAACCAGTCCAGGTTTTTCTGCAGGAGCAAGCGTTGATTGTCGTGGAGCTTGACAACTAAGTATTTACATTTTTCTGGGAAAGGAGATTCAATTGGCGAGAGTTGTTGTTGTCACGTCGGGCAAGGGTGGTGTTGGGAAAACCACTACCAGCGCTGCCATTGCCATGGGATTGGCCAAGCGGGGATATAAAACTGCCGTGATTGATTTTGATGTGGGGTTACGCAATCTTGATCTGATCATGGGATGCGAGCGCCGGGTGGTTTATGATTTTGTAAATGTTATCAATGGCGAGGCCAATCTCAACCAGGCATTGATCCGGGACAAGAATTGCAACCAGCTCTATATTCTGCCCGCATCACAAACCCGCGACAAGGATGCGTTAAGTCTTGAGGGTGTTGGCCGGGTACTGGAAGAGATGTCTCAGGACTTTAAGTACATTATTTGTGATTCACCTGCCGGCATTGAGAAGGGCGCTTATTTGGCAATGTACTATGCTGATGATGCCTTGGTGGTAACTAACCCAGAAGTTTCGTCCGTGCGGGATTCGGATCGTATGCTGGGGATCCTGGCGAGTAAATCACGTCGTGCCGAGTTGGCGATGGATCCAATTAAGGAGTATCTGCTATTGACACGCTATGACCCGGTTCGGGTGGAAGCGGGCGAGATGCTCGGTCTGGAGGATGTGCAGGAGATTCTGTCACTTCATTTGCTTGGCATTATTCCTGAGTCAAAATCGGTTCTGACTGCTTCCAATGCCGGGATTCCTGTTATTTTGGATGAAAAAAGTGATGCGGGTCAGGCATACGCTGATGTGGTGGCGCGTTATCTTGGTGAGAAAAAACCCCATCGGTTTATCGAGAGCAAAAAAGGGTTTCTCAGAAAGCTTTTCGGAGGTAAATAATGAGCTTGCTGGACTACTTCAAGTTATCCAAGCCTAAAACAGCAGTGCTTGCAAAGGAGAGATTGCAGATTCTGGTCGCGCATGAGCGTTATTACAGAAACAAGCCGTCGTATCTGCCGCAACTGCAAGAGGAATTGATGCAGGTGATTCGCAAATACGTGCAGGTCGATCAGGATGCAATATCAGTTAAATTTGAACAGGATGAAAATCAGGAAACACTCGAGCTGAATATTGTGCTGCCAGATACGCAGTCCAGTGGTACCCGGGAGCATGTTGCCAGAAATTCATTCTGATCTGAGGCATTCTAGATAGTGGATTGCAGTTGCTTGCTGAGTTTGGTCCTGGTAAGAGTTGACTGACGGATTTAACCGATGACTGGAGGGTTTTTTCCCCTTGATGCGTAATTCGAGTACCAGGCAGCGCAACATTTATCTATTACTGTTGTTATCAATCTGGCTGGCAGGATGCGTTGGGAAAGAAATTCGCGATGATGCCGTTAAAACGGTCGTTATTCATCCGGAACGCGGAAAAATAGCGCATAGGGAAGATAATTACAGATTAGCGGGTCGACTATCGGTCAATGATGCGCGCCGGAAGTTCTCGGCAGCGATCAGCTGGCGGCACCGCGTAAATGAGGATCAAATTTATCTGTTTACCCCTTTGGGGCAAACGATCGCCAGGATTGATCGTGACACAGTGGGTGTGCGCCTGGTGACGGCGGAACCTGCATTTTATCGGGCCGAGAATATCGAGCAGCTGACACAACAGGTGTTGGGGTTGGCATTGCCGGTTTCCGGGTTGCAATTCTGGGTTAGAGGGTTGCATTTTCCGGGAACGGTCGCGGAGCTGGATTTGGATCGTGATGGTCGGATTGTCGCCATTCGTCAGGATGGCTGGAGAATATTGTATTCAGCTTTTTTCCCGGCACTGGCTGGTATGCCGGAACTACCAAAACTGCTTGAGCTTGATCGCGATCATCTGAAGATAAAACTGGTGATTGATCGCTGGCTTGATAATTAGCGCACAATAAATGACAAAATTGAAATATGCCTCTAAACTATTTTCAGTAATTTCTGCCAAATGCTTTTAGATCAACGATATAGGGAGTTGAATCATGAGAGGACTGGGAACT
>JAVVEX010000047.1:0-14525 GCA_032251195.1 Nitrosomonas sp. | reverse complement strand
TCTGCCGAGATCTTTACCAACAGGTTACACCGCTTCCTTCTCCCTTGTCATACACCAGAAATGATCATAGCTCAGTTTTGTGTAGGGGGTAACGGTAGTGTTATGGAGGGCATCTCTAGAAGTCCGAATTTTGTCACACATTTCGAATGAATTCTTAGACGTGCCTTGTTGTTTTCACCACGCGGAGGGCGAGTTTACGGCTTCCAGGACGGCGAGCGCATCTCGTGTTGCCTTGACATCGTGCACCCGCAATATCCTGGCACCTTTCTCCGCCGCGATTAAAGCAGCTGCAATGCTGGCATATTTTCGATCATTGACTGCATTGCCCGTTATGGTTCCCAGCATGGACTTGCGCGAGATTCCGACCAAAACCGGTAAATTCATTGATAGAAACCAATCGAGCTGTTGTAACAGTATCAAGTTATGTTTCAGTGTCTTGCCAAAACCAAACCCAGGGTCAATTATGATTCGATTGGCTGCAATTCCAGCTGAAACTGCAGCTTCCACCCGGTTTTCAAGAAATACTTTAACATCATTAATGACATTTGTGTATTCGGGAGCATGTTGCATTGTTTCTGGTTGTCCTTGCATGTGCATTAAGCACGCCATGGCGCTGCTGGTAGCAACGGTTTCAAGTGCGCAGGGTGTTTGCAAGGCATTGACATCATTAATCAAGCTGACGCCAGCCTGAATGGCTGCATGCATGACTTCTGGTTTCGTGGTGTCGATTGAAACAGGAATATTCCGACTGACCGCATATTCAATGATCGGCATAACGCGATTCAATTCTTCGTTTGCCTCGACTGGCCTGCTTCCGGGACGGGTTGACTCACCGCCGATATCCAATATATCGGCCCCTTCTGCTATCAACTGGTTAATCAGCGCCTTTGCTTGCGGAGTAGTAGTATAGCGGCCACCGTCAGAAAAAGAATCTGGCGTGACATTGATAACGCCCATTATCAGGTGGCATTTTTGGGAAAGAAGGGCTTGCAGTGGACAATTCATCTTGAAAAACGAACCGGCCTGGCTGTATCAATTACAGCCAGGCCGGTTCGTTTGGTTCGGCAATTTATGGATTAAGCTTTTGCCTCTTTCGCAGATTTTTCAGCAGTTGCGGGTTCCGCATCCGGCTGATCTTCTTCCGCTCCAACGACGGCGGGCTTGTTTTTGTCCTCTGTCGAAGACTGCGGTGCTTGTGGCGCTTGCGGAGGACGAGGAGGACGGCCCTCCATGATGTCCTTGATCTGATCGCTGTTGATGGTTTCAAATTCAAGCAGCGCCTGCGTCATGGCTTCAATTTTGTCCTTGTTATCCTCGATCAATTTGCGTGCCAGTGCATATTGCTCGTCGATAATCCGGCGAATCTCGGCATCGACTTTTTGCATGGTGGCTTCACTAACATTCTTGTGTGAAGTAACCGAACGCCCCAGGAAAACCTCACCTTCATTCTCGCCATAAACCATTGGTCCCATATTGTCGGACATCCCCCACTGGGTTACCATTTTTCTGGCGGTATCGGTTGCACGTTCAAAGTCGTTGGATGCGCCAGTGGTCATTTGGTGCATGAATACTTCTTCCGCAATTCTGCCACCAAACATCACCGCCAGGGTTTGTAACAATTGTTCCCGATCCATGCTGAAGCGATCCTCGATTGGCAACTGCATGGTCACACCCAGCGCGCGTCCGCGTGGAATGATAGAAACCTTGTGAACCGGATCGGTTTTAGGCAGCAGGTAAGCAACGACCGCATGACCGGATTCATGATACGCTGTATTACGGCGTTCATTTTCTGGCATGACAACCGAACGGCGTTCAGCGCCCATGAAAATTTTATCCTTGGCGCGTTCAAAATCTTCCATATCTACCAGGCGTTTATTGGAGCGGGCGGCAAATAATGCGGCTTCGTTAACCAGATTTGCGAGATCAGCTCCCGACATGCCAGGTGTCCCCCTAGCCAGAATATTGGCTTTAACATCTGGCGAGATGGGCACTTTGCGCATATGAACCTGCAGAATTTGCTCGCGGCCACGAATATCCGGCAAGGGAACAGTTACCTGCCGGTCAAACCTGCCCGGGCGGAGTAACGCGGGGTCGAGCACATCGGGACGGTTAGTGGCGGCAATGACAATGACCCCCATTGCGCCTTCGAAACCATCCATTTCAACCAGTAATTGATTGAGTGTTTGTTCACGTTCGTCGTTACCGCCACCCAGCCCTGCGCCACGTTGACGGCCAACTGCATCAATTTCATCAATAAAAATGATACAGGGGGCATGTTTCTTGGCTTGCTCGAACATGTCCCTGACCCTTGAAGCCCCAACCCCTACAAACATTTCAACAAAATCTGATCCGGATATGCTGAAAAACGGTACTTGGGCTTCGCCTGCGATCGCGCGAGCCAGCAAGGTTTTACCGGTTCCAGGGTTGCCACACATCAGTACCCCGCGGGGGATATGTCCGCCAAGTTTTTGAAATCGAGTGGGCTCGCGAAGAAAATCAACCAGTTCAGCCACTTCTTCCTTAGCTTCCTCGCAACCGGCAACGTCGGCAAAAGTAACGTTGTTATTTTTATGGTCAATCATTCTGGCCTTGCTTTTGCCAAATGAAAAGGCACCGCCGCCTTTGCCGCCACCTTGCATCTGGCGCATGAAAAAAATCCAGACAGCAATCAGTAACAACATTGGAAACCATGAAACCAGCACGCTCATCAGCATGGAGGTTTCTTCTTCCGGCTTGGCTTCCACGACGATGCCGGCTTGCAGCAAATCACTCACCAGCCATGGATCGGATGGGGAAAACGTAATGAACTGACGCCCATCTGTTTTCGTACCCCTGAGTGTGCGGCCATCAATAACGACTTTGGTAATTCTCCCCTGTTTCATTTCATTCATGAATTGAGAATACTCCAGGGGGGGCTGTGATGTCTGGCGTGTGGTGAACTGGTTGAATACCGTCATCAATACCAGTGCAATTACCAGCCATATGGCCATATTTTTAATTAAGTTATTCATGTTAGCTCCTCAATATATTTCCTGACAAAACCTCGTCGTATCAGAAACATTTGTAATTTATTTGCAAACACTGCGTTATTACATAGCTACGCAGAAAAAAGAAAAGTATGAAATTAAACATTACAAAATCTTATTCAATTTGCCGTTTGAATCTAAATATACAAATGAAACGATACTATCTATCTATGTTAATGATATAAACTCCGCTTTCCTGGACAGCCGCGCCTAAGTGACTCAAGGAAACAACAGTCCAAGCTCAGTTGACAGCTATTTACATTTGGTTACCACACTCTTTGCAGTCTAACAGATTATTTTTCCTCGTCCCAGCAAATATATTTCTTTGCTGCGATCACGCGAAGCCTTTGGTTTTACAGTAACAACCTTGTCAAAGCTGGCTTGCATCAATTGCCGGAACGATTCAAAGCTGCTTCCTTGAAAAACTTTGACAAGAAAGCTTTTGCCTGGGTTCAAATGCGCGTCACAAAACATCAATGCGAGTTCTGCCAAATGGATGCTATGTGCCTGGTCGCTGACACGTATACCGGTCAAGTTTGGAGACATATCGGAAATGACCAGATCTGTTTTTTTACCTGCTAATATGTGCTCAAGTTCGGCGAGTACATTGTCCTCGCGAAAATCTCCCTGGATAAAAGTGACGCCAGGTATTGGTTGCATTGGCAGGATATCAAGTGCTATAACGTGTCCTTTCTGTCCAACCGCATTTAATGCTGCTTGCGACCAACTGCCTGGAGATGCGCCCAGATCGACAACCACCATGCCGGGTTCAAACAATCTGTTTCGTGCGTTAATTTCCAGTAATTTATAGGCTGCACGTGAACGAAAGCCTGCCTGATGAGCCTGTTGGACAAAGTTGTCATTTACATGGGCAGTCATCCATGCTTTGCTGGTTTTAGCTGGTTTCATCAGTTAAAATCCGCTATTTATCGGGAAATAATCGTATGCCTGAATTAAATATGGCGCGGCGCCGACTGCTTGCCGCCAGCGCGCATCACCTGAATCCAGTTGTGATGATCGGAAAAGGCGGCCTGACGGAAGCAGTCATGAGCGAGATCGACAATGCGCTCACCAGACATGAGCTTATAAAAATTAAAGTAATGGAAGATGATCGCGTCAAAAGATTAATATTGCTGGAACAGATATGTCAGGCGTTGGATTGTGCGCCCATCAGCAGGATTGGTAAAATCCTGGTGGTTTATCGTCGTAAACCTGAAATATAGAATGACAGCGTACCGGTTACCGTCAGGCGTAAACAGGTTAACCGCAAAAGCAGGACATCTGTAATGAAATCGCCTGCCATGTCCGCTCACAAACGAAAAAGTTGATGGTCAATTGCAGCAATGTCCTTCATATATATCTGACATCCAGAATTTCATATTCACGCACGCCGCTGGGGGCATTGACTTCAGCGATATCGCCTGGGTATTTCCCGATCAAGGCACGTGCAAGCGGTGAGCTGATGGAGATTTTGCCTGTTTTAATGTCCGCTTCGTCATCTCCGACAATCTGATAAGTAACCTTTATGTCGTTGTCGAGATCGTCCAGATCAATTGTGGCGCCGAAGACACACGCGCCATCTGCATTTAGTGTCGCTGGATCAATAATCTGGGCACTGGAAAGCTTGCTTTCCAGTTCGATGATTCGTCCTTCCACAAAGCTTTGTTTCTCCTTGGCAGCGTCATATTCGGCATTTTCGGACAGATCTCCCTGGGCGCGTGCCTCCGCGATAGCGGCAATGACAGCGGGGCGGTGAACCGTTTTCAGTTCATGTAATTCTGCGCGTAGTTTCTCGGCACCAGCATGGGTAATTGGTATGGTATTCATGATTTCAATACTTTTTTATGGTAAATAATTGGTTAACAAAATTTTCTGATGTCACTTTCCGCAAGCGGTTGGGCATATACGATCATGATTGAAGGACATCTCTAAAAATCCGAATTTGCGAGCGTCCATTGAGGATTGCCTGCTTGCCCGGTTTTGTTTGGTACTTTGAATTTACAGGGCGCCCGAAGTACACGACCGTCGTATGGTTGCACAACTGCTGATGGCAACGGGTATTCAGTTCTTGATTAAACCGGGGATTATGTGCAGCAAGAAATAAACCGAGTGAAATTGGACAGAATTGAACAGTCCCTATTCTTGCTTAAAATATAAGTTTTTGCAAACAATAAACCTGTAATTCCTTGCGACTGACCATGCCCGTACAAGCAGCGCGTGCACCGGCAATCGTCGTGTAGTAGGTGATTTTGGCTTGTAATGCAGCACGCCTGATCGCATAGGAATCCCGTATCGCGCTGCGTTTGTTCATGACGGTATTAATGATCAGGCCAAATTCTCCATTTTTGATTCTATCCACGATATGTGGTCTGCTCTCCGTTACCTTGTTGACGACGGTCACAGGTAAACCAGCTTCCTTGATAGCCTGGGCAGTGCCGCGCGTGGCAAATAGCGAAAGATTCAATTCCTGGAGTTGTCTGGCGATAAGAACCGCTTCAGCCTTGTCATTGTCGCGAACGCTCAATAACACATTGCCAGAGGCGGGCAACTGGATACCTGCCGCCAGTTGGGATTTAATAAAGGCTTCGGCAAAGGTTTTGCCTATCCCCATTACTTCACCCGTTGATTTCATTTCTGGTCCAAGAATGGTATCCACGCCGGAAAATTTTACAAACGGAAACACGGCTTCTTTAACCGAGAAATGTGCAGGAATCACCTCTTTGGTAAATCCCTGATCAATCAAGTTTCTGCCAGTCATGCAGCGCGCGGCAATCTTGGCCAGCGGCAAACCGGTTGCTTTTGAAACGAAAGGAACGGTGCGCGATGCTCTTGGATTGACTTCCAGAACATAAACCAGATCATCCTGAATAGCGAACTGGATATTCATCAGTCCCTTGACGTTGAGTTCATGCGCCATGGCAGCAGTCTGTCGCCGTAGCTCGTCCTGTACGTCTGTGGACAGGCTGAATGGTGGTAACGAGCAGGCTGAGTCCCCCGAGTGAACACCGGCCTGCTCGATATGCTCCATGATGCCGCCGATCAGTACCATTTCGCCATCACAAATAGCATCCACATCGACTTCAATGGCGTTATTCAGAAAATAATCGAGTAATACCGGAGAATCATTGGAAACCTTGACTGCTTCGGTCATGTAGCGTTGTAGGTCATGGGACCCATGGACGATTTCCATGGCTCGGCCGCCTAATACATAGCTAGGTCTGACCACCAGCGGATAACCAATTTTGTCTGCCGCAGTCAACGCTTCTTCAGGGCTGCGTGCAGTCAGGTTGGGCGGTTGTCTTAATCCCAGTCGTTGCAGCATAATCTGAAAGCGCTCACGATCTTCAGCACAGTCGATCATGTCCGGGCTGGTGCCGATAATGGGCGCGCCATTGGCCGCTAACTCACGTGCCAGCTTCAATGGCGTTTGTCCGCCATATTGCACGATAATGCCTGCCGGCTTTTCCAGCGCGACAATTTCCAGCACATCTTCCAGTGTCAGTGGCTCGAAATACAGCCGATCGGAGATATCGTAGTCAGTTGATACGGTTTCGGGATTGCAGTTGACCATGATCGTTTCAAATCCGTCCTCACGCATTGCCAATGCGGCATGGACACAACAATAGTCGAATTCTATACCTTGTCCGATACGATTCGGACCACCACCCAATACTATGATTTTCTTACGATCTTCCGGTCTGGCCTCGCATTCCTCTTCATAGGTGGAATACATATAGGCAGTCTGGGTATCGAATTCTGCAGCACAGGTATCCACCCGTTTATAAACCGGATGGAGATTGAGCAAATGCCGTCTGGTTCTGACCGCATCCTGGCTGCAGTCAAGCAGGGTTGCAAGGCGGCGGTCGGAAAATCCATTGCGCTTGAGTCGACGTAATGCTTGATAATCAAGCGAATCAAGTGTTCTATTGCAAAGTGATTGCTCCTGTTTGATCAGATCTTCGATTTGTGCCAGAAACCAGGAATCAATTCTGGTGAATGATTGAATTTCATCAAATCTCAGACCACAGCGAAAGGCATCGGCAACGTACCATAGGCGATCCGGGCCAGGGTAACTCAGCTCGGCTTCTATGGTTTCCGGATCGGTTGTTTTTTCATCGAGTCCGTCTACACCGGTTTCCAGTCCACGCAATGCTTTTTGTAACGATTCCTGAAACGTGCGGCCAATGGCCATGACTTCACCGACTGACTTCATTTGCGTCGTCAGGCGATCATTGGCTTGTGGAAATTTCTCGAAAGCAAAACGCGGAATTTTAGTCACCACGTAATCGATCGCTGGCTCGAAAGAAGCCGGTATTGCCCCGCCGGTGATATCGTTGCCAAGCTCATTGAGTGTGTAGCCGATTGCCAGCTTGGCGGCAATTTTGGCGATGGGGAAACCAGTCGCTTTCGAAGCAAGCGCAGAAGAACGCGATACGCGTGGATTCATCTCAATGACGAGCATTTGGCCATTGTCCGGGTTGAGTGCAAATTGGACGTTGGCGCCACCGGTTTCTACCCCTATTTCCCGGAGCACAGCGATGGATGCATCGCGCATGCACTGATATTCCTTGTCTGTCAGCGTTTGCGCAGGTGCAACCGTAATGGAGTCGCCTGTATGCACGCCCATTGGATCAAGGTTTTCGATCGAGCAGACAATAATGCAATTATCCCGTTTATCGCGGATAACTTCCATTTCAAACTCTTTCCAGCCAATGACGGATTCCTCGATCAGCAGCTCGCGGGTGGGAGAAGCTTCCAGACCGCCTTCGCATATCTGGATAAATTCCTCACGATTGTAGGCAATACCACCGCCACTACCACCCAGCGTGAAAGATGGCCGAATAATGGCAGGATAACCGATCGCTGCCTGTACCTGCACGGCCTCTTCCATGCTGTGCGCTACCGCCGAGCGTGCCGATTGCAGGCCAATGCGTGTCATTGCCTGTTTGAATTTATCCCGATCCTCCGCCATGTCGATGGCTTGACGGGATGCGCCGATAAGCTCGACTCCGTGGTGTTGCAGTACGCCATGTTTCACCAGATCCAGCGCGCAGTTGAGTGCTGTTTGACCACCCATGGTAGGGAGCAGGGCATCCGGGTGTTCGATTTCGATGATCTTCTCGACAGCTTGCCAGGTAATTGGCTCGATATAAGTAGCATCGGCCATTTCCGGGTCGGTCATGATGGTGGCCGGATTGGAATTGACCAGAATGACCCGGTAACCTTCCTCGCGCAGCGCACGGCAGGCTTGTACCCCGGAATAATCAAATTCACATGCCTGTCCGATAATTATTGGTCCGGCACCAATAATCAGGATAGAGTTTAGATCAGTACGTTTGGGCATTTACAGTTGAATAAGTTGCATGGTTCAGGCGGATGGCTTCTGTAGAGAATACTGCATTATTTTGTCGATAAAACGATCGAACAGGTAATCAACATCATGTGGGCCGGGGCTTGCTTCGGGGTGTCCTTGAAAACAGAGAACGGGGTGATCGGATAATTCGAATCCTTGCAAACTACCGTCAAACAACGATTTGTGCGTAACGTGCGCGTTATCGGGAAGTGTCTCAGCCGCGACTGCAAACCCATGGTTCTGGCTGGTAATCATAACCCGGCCATCATTAATATCCTGCACCGGATGGTTGGCGCCATGATGTCCGAATTTCATTTTGACCGTTTGCGCACCAATGGCAAGCGCAATAATCTGATGTCCAAGACAAATGCCGAACAGTGGTATTTTTCTTTCCAGTAATGTGCGGGTCGCTGCAATGGCATAATCGCAGGCTTGAGGATCTCCGGGACCATTAGACAGCAAGATGCCATCGGGCTGGTCTGCCAGGATGTCACTGGCGGCTGTTTGTGCAGGGTAAATTTTCACCTGACACCCGCGTTCCACCAGTTTGCGCAAAATTGCCCGTTTAACGCCAAAATCGAGTACTGCCACCCGCCAACGACCAGTATTCACTGTGCGATAACCGCTTTCTACGGTCCATTCGCCTTCATTGAATTCCTGGGCGCGATCGCAGGTAACGATATGCGCCAGATCCATTCCTTTCAGTCCAGGAAAGGCAACTGCCTGGCGCAGGGCTTCATCGACATCAATCTGTCCAGCCATGATGCAGCCAGCCAGCGCGCCTTTTTCCCGGAGTATCCGCGTGAGTTTGCGCGTATCGATATCGGCAATGGCAATAACGTGATGTTGTTTGAGAAACTCTGGCAGAGATTGCTTGCTGCGCCAGCTGCTATGTGTAAGCGGCAGATCGCGGATTACCAGTCCGGCAGCATGTACTGTACGGGGGGAAACGGATTCGATATCTTCACTATTGGTGCCTGTGTTGCCAATATGAGGATAGGTCAGCGTGATGATCTGACGGCAATATGACGGATCGGTAAGGATTTCCTGATACCCGGACATGGCCGTATTGAAAGCAACCTCACCAGTGGCAATGCCCGTCGCACCAATAGCGTATCCATGAAAAACAGTACCATCAGCCAAGACAAGTACGGCATTTGGATAATCGGACACGACGCTCCTCGATATTTACAATATGTAAAATATGCTGTATTACGCAGGCATAAAAAATGCGGGTTGAAATATATAACAATCAATTTCACACCGCTTAACTTGGCGCGATTATACGCGAGAAGTCGAAGATTTTCCAGAAGCCGGTGGTCTTTGTCAGCTATTCCCGCTCGTATACAGATACACGGAAAATAAAGCCATCCAGCGACTTATTAAAAATAAATTTCTGTAAAGTTTAAACTGAATATCAATATCATGTGATCATAAGTTAAAGTGATCAATGCTGGAGATGCGGATTGGAGGTTTTAAGCGCCGTTCTTATTGTTTTTTATTTTTAAATTGGTTTTCGTGTGGGTGCTGTAATAAATCAGAGATGATAAGTCGCGCCCAGTATTCTGGCGCCACTTGCACCGGTAACGGCGGGCAGGTTGCCCGGCAGGCCGTCGATTGTCCGCTGCGCGAGCCATGCAAAAGCACAGGCCTCCACCCAGTCAGCGGGGACGCCCAGCATATCGGTGAGTTCAATTGTGTGCCGGGGTAATGTTTCGCGCAGTAAGGCAACCAGCGCGGGATTATGCGCGCCGCCACCGCACAGATAGAGTTTTTCCGTCGCAGCATGCCAGGTCATGACTGCGCGACCTATTGTTTCAACAGTGAATCTGAGTAAAGTTGCCTGGATATCTTCGGGGCGCTCACTCCCGGATAGCAAGGTGGTCAGCCAGCCCAAGTGGAATAGTTCGCGCCCAGTGCTTTTGGGTGGTGTACATGCAAGATATGGCGAGGCCAGCAGCTTTTCGAGCAATCGAGGAATAGAATTTCCAGAATTTGCCCAGTTGCCGTCGTGATCATAAGTCATGCCAGTGTGTTGGTAGCACCAGGCATCCATTAGCATATTGCCTGGTCCACAATCAAAACCAGTTACGTCACCTGTTACCGGCAGGTTGGTGATATTGGCGATTCCACCAATATTGATAATCAAGCGGTTGATTTCTGGGTGAGCAAAAACTGCCTGATGAAAAGCTGGTACCAGCGGTGCGCCTTGACCGCCGGCGGCAATATCCCGGCTCCTGAAATCTGTAATGACCGTGATTCCCGTCAATTCTGCCAGTAAAGCACCATTGATGAGTTGAATGCTGAACCCTGCTTGCGGACAGTGTCTTATTGTCTGCCCATGGCAGCCAATGGCGCGGATCTCGGAAGGCGCGATCATTGCCTGGTCAAGCAGTTGACTGATAATTTCCGCGTAGGAATATGTGAGCTGATTGGCAAGTATTGCTGCCCGTTGCAGTTCGTTTTTGCCCGGCGCACTCAATGCCAGCAGGTCTGCCCGGCGGGCATGATCAAAAGAGGCGAAGGCAGTTTCAATCAGTGCCGGTGAACGGGAAAAATCTGTCAGTGCCGCATCAATACCATCGAGGCTGGTGCCTGACATCAGCCCAATGTAGTATGAACTGCTCAGGGGCATTTCTAAAAATCCATATTTCGGTACAGTGCACCGTTATTCACAAAAAATATCTCTTTACATATCAAGCGCATGCTATGTCAATATTTTTTGTTCTTGCCTCACCTTGTTTGAAACTCTGAATTTGTGGAGACGTCCTCAAGCAAGCCTACTGCAAGGTGGTTATGTTTGTATTGTGCGGCAATTCCAGTCTGGCGAGCAATTCCCTGCTTTGTTTCAGGAAGGTTGCGCGGTACTTTTTATGGATGGCAGGGGCGGCTGGCATGACAATTTTGGCGGGATCCTGCTGAACGCCATTGACTCGTAATTCATAATGAAGATGAGGGCCTGTTGCCATGCCAGTAGCACCGACATAACCGATGATATCGCCTTGTTTGACTCGATGACCTGTTTTCAGGTGACGGGTAAATCCGGATAAATGTCCATATGCCGAACTGTATGGCCCAGCATGTTGCAAAGTAACCAGGTTGCCGTATCCATTTTTCCAGCCCTGATGCGTGATGATGCCATCAGCGGTTGCCATGATTTCTGTGCCGGTAGGCGCAGCGTAGTCGATGCCCTTGTGTGCACGCCATTTTTTGAGAATGGGGTGATAACGATTATTGGTAAATCCTGAGCTGATTCGCGAAAACTTGAGTGGCGCCATCAGAAAAGGTTTGCGCAGATTTTCACCCGAAGGCGTGTAGTAGTCGCCTTGGCCTTCTGCTTCGAAATATACCGCGCGGTGCGACTTGCCCTTGTTGATAAATTCCATGGCAAGAATCCGTCCCGACTGCGCCTGTCCGCTTTCATCCTGGTAGGATTCATAGATAACGGTAAAGCGGTCTCCCTTGTGCAGGCCACGGTGAAAATCTATATTGCTGGCAAAAATATCGATCATTTGTGAGGCGATATCGCTTGGAAGCCCGGCGTTATTAATGGTTGCAAACAAGGAGTGGGTAATTGGACTCGATGCAATTTGTAGTGAGGAATGATCGTTTCGACCTGGCTGCTCCTTTAATTCAAATATGCCATCTATTTTTTCTACCTGTAGCTGTTTGCCGCCATCGTAAAAATAGCGCAGCGCCAGTAGTTCTCCGCCTGGTCTGGTTTCGGCATGTATGATTTCGCCTGGTTTGAGTTTGTGGAGTACTTTGTTATTGCGTGAAGTATCGAGGATGCTTAATTTGTCTTGCCGACTGATATTTAGCCGATCAAGAATTGCCTGAATGGTGTCGCCACGACGGATGCTTTCCTGATGCCAGAAGGTCATATCAGGATCTGAAATTGTCAGATCTTTCGGTAAAGCCAGTGGACGCACGACCTGTCCACTGGAAACTTCCCGAAAGGAGGCATCAGGCATGATTCCAAAGGCGGTGACCATGCCAAACATGGGCAGGCTGAGCAGAAGGGTTAGCCAGCGAGTTCGTTTTTGCGATAACATGCTTGTTTTTTGGGGGGGCAGGTAAGGTTGATAGTACATTAACGATACGTCTCCTTATCGATGATCAAATATTTCGAAGTCTACCATGGAAACGCATAAATAATATGACGACGTCCACATTTCTATCCAGTCACCGTGTCTGAGCAACCTGTGATGCAGGCTATACAAGCTATCAGGCGTGGCTGTCATGAATTACTGGTTGAACAGGAGCTGGTGGAGAAACTGCATAAATCCACGCCGCTCAGGATCAAGGCCGGATTTGATCCTACTGCGCCAGATCTGCATTTGGGGCATACGGTTTTGCTGAATAAACTTCGATTGTTGCAGGACATGGGGCACCATGTGTTGTTTCTGATTGGTGATTTTACCGGCATGATTGGCGATCCCAGCGGTAAAAACGCTACGAGACCGCCCTTGAACCGCGAGCAGATTGTGGTCAATGCTGAATCTTACGCTTCTCAGGTTTTCAAAATACTCAGGCGGGAGCAAACAGAGGTCGTGTTCAATTCAAGCTGGATGGATCAATTGAACGCGGCGGATCTTGTCAGGCTTGCTGCTACCCATACCGTGGCACGCATGCTGGAGCGCGACGACTTTGATAAACGCTACCGTAACAACCAACCCATTGCCATTCATGAGTTTCTCTATCCGCTGATTCAGGGTTATGATTCCGTGGCGCTCAGAGCCGATCTCGAACTGGGTGGGACAGATCAGAAATTTAATCTGTTGATGGGGCGCGAATTGCAGAAGCATTTTGGACAGCTTCCTCAATGTGTCCTGACCATGCCGTTGCTGGAAGGTCTGGATGGTGTGCAGAAAATGTCCAAATCGCTTAATAATTACATTGGCATTACTGAATCCCCGACAGAAATGTTTGGTAAATTGATGTCGATCAGCGATACGCTTATGTGGCGATATCTGGAGTTATTGTCATTTGAGTCATTGGAGGCACTGCAGCAATGGCGCACAGAGGTGACGGAAGGACGCAACCCTCGAGATATCAAAGTACGGCTTGCTCTGGAAATTGTTGCACGCTTTCATAGCCAGGCGGATGCAGACAGGGCGCTGGCAGATTTCGAGGCGCGTTTTGCCAGAGGAGCGCTGCCTGATGAGCTGCCGGAAAAAACGCTGTATATTTCAGGAGACGCCATTCAGATTCCGCAACTGCTCAAGCTTGCTGAGCTGACAACCAGTACCAGCGAAGCGTTGCGTATGATTGAACAGGGCGGTGTCAAGCTGGATGGTAACAAGATCAATGACAAGGGAGTGACTGTCTCGCTCAATGCTACGGTAATCGCGCAGGTTGGCAAGCGGAAGTTTGCAAAAATCACACTCTTGCCTGAAAAATCTGGTGGTTAGAAAATGACTACGCTAAAAACACGCGCTGTGAAAAAAAAATCTACAGATACCGCAACGATCGCTCAAACGCAACCGCAAGACTTTGAACATGCTGCGGTCGAGCTGGAAAATATCGTCGTAGCAATGGAAAGCGGGCAGATGAGCTTGCAGGAGTCGCTTTCAAGTTACAAGCGCGGGATGGAGTTGTTACAATATTGCCAGTCAACGCTGAAAGACTCGCAACAACAAATCAAAATACTGGAAGCAGATATGCTTAAAAATTTTACTGCCACTGAGGATGATGAGCGCTGATTTTACAGTCTGGATGAATGAACGCCTTGTGCTGGTTGATGCCTGTCTGGATCAATATCTCGCTACGGTAGATTGCGCGCCGGTACGTTTACATGAGGCGATGCGTTATGTGGTGTTGGGTGGCGGCAAGCGGGTGCGTCCTCTTTTGTCGCTCGCGGCCGGAGAGCTGAGCGGGGCGAAACAGGAGCGTGTGATGTTGGCTGGGGTCGCGGTTGAGCTGATTCATGCCTATTCCCTGGTGCATGACGATCTGCCCTGCATGGATGATGATGTTTTGCGGCGCGGAAAACCAACGTGTCATATCCAGTACGATGAAGCCACTGCGTTGCTGGTGGGCGATAGTCTGCAGAGTCTGGCTTTCCAGATATTGGCGGAGCCTGGCTTGACGCAAAACCCGGCCAGGCAGCTGGAGATGATCGGGCAGCTGGCGATTGCCGCAGG
>JAVVEX010000046.1:0-14557 GCA_032251195.1 Nitrosomonas sp. | reverse complement strand
CAGCCCAATAGCCTGAACTCCGGGCTTCTCATCCACGCTGACGGTATAGATGGGCTGGGGTCGCCCGTCATGAATAGCACCCTCGGCATAAATCGAAACGTCCCGATAAACCAGCAGGACTTCCTGCATCTTGCGGTCAAAGTCCGGATCCCGTTTTTCCAGGTAATAACGAATCTTGTGAGGTTTGATTTCGTTCGCGTCGAGGATGCGCCAGACGGTGCTTTTGCCAGCATGCGCCAGACGGGGAAAGCCTGCGGACACCGCGCGTTCGGATACGAAGCTCGCCAGACTGGATATCGTCCACAGTTCTGCAGCCAAGCCATGATCCTTGGGCTTCGTGCAGGCGATGCCTGCAACCCAGGCTCGAGCTTCATCGCTAATCTCCGGCGCGTGCGGACGGTGGTAAGCGTCCTTCAATCCCATGTGCACACCCGCCGCCAAAGCCTTGTCGATGCACTTGTAGATCATCGGGCGACTGCACCCGGTCTGCCGTTGCAGACCGGCAATCGAGATACCATCGGCATAGCCGATCAGTACCTTGGCGCGTTCAATCTCGCGCACTGGTGCCGTTCTCGATCTGGACAGCGCCTTCAACATCGCTCTTTGATCCTCCGTCAACACCAGCACCGCACGTTTCGTCTTGCCCGCCATGATTGCCCCCGTTAAGAGTCGTATAGGAATGATGGCGATTATAAACTAATAAGCAACTATTTTACTGGAACGATCTACTAGGTCACACCCGGTTTATCGCGCTTGCCATCGTGATGAAGCTCCTTGATCAGGGCTACCGCATCACAAGAAATTTGGGCGGTCGTGTCGCCTGCAGAGATCTGCAAAATGTACACAGCGACTTACTGTATAAGTCTACTCGTTGCCATAATCATATGGACAGCCATTCCCGTTGCTCATCCAAAACAAGGAAGTTAAAGGCTATGTCGCAATTATTTGTTGATTTTCAGCAGATCTCAGATTGAAATGGGATTGCAATAACTCGCAATATTTTGATTAATTGGGATTTAATCAATGCTTGAGTCCGCCAACAATTAATTGATAAGTTTTCATGAACTTTTTTCCAAATTACTGCATTATAGGAAACAGATTCAACTTTGAAGTGCAACTTTATTCAGGGTGCGAATGCGAATCTCCGCTGCGTTTTTCGCCGGTCATGCTGTATGGGTTGACCCACGCATCGAATTGCTCCGCTGATACAAATCCCAGCTGAATGGCTGCCTGCTTGAGTGTCAGGTGATCGCGGTAGGCAAGTTTGGCGATTTGCGCCGATTTGTCATAGCCGATATGCGGATTGAGTGCGGTGACCAGCATCAGCGAGTCCTGTAAGAATTGGTCGATACGCGCCTGATTGACTGTAATCCCCATGGCGCAATGCTGGTTAAAGCTGTTCATGCCGTCAGCCAACAGGCGCGTGCTCTGCAAAAAGTTATGCATAATCATGGGTTTCATGGTGTTAAGTTCAAAGTTTCCCATGGCGCCGCCAAAATTGATGGCGACATCATTCCCCATTACTTGGCAGGCGAGCATTACAATCGCCTCCGATTGCGTCGGGTTGACCTTGCCCGGCATGATCGAGCTGCCAGGTTCATTTTCCGGCAGGGCAATCTCGCCAATGCCACAGCGCGGCCCCGATGCCAGCCAGCGAATATCATTCGCGATTTTGATCAGGGCGGCGGCCAGTGTTTTGAGTGCGCCATGCGCGTTTACCAGGGCGTCATGCGCGGCCAGCGCCTCGAATTTGTTGGGTGCGCTGGTAAAAGGGTAACCGGTGCGTGCGGCCAGTTCGCTGGCGATGCGCTGGCCGAATTCCGCGTGGGTGTTGAGTCCGGTACCAACAGCCGTGCCGCCCGCAGCCAATTCGTGCAAATGCGGCAACGCGGATTTTATATGCCGTAGGCAATGATCCAGTTGCGAGGCATAGCCGGAGAATTCCTGCCCCACGGTCAAAGGTGTGGCATCCTGTAAATGCGTGCGGCCAATTTTGACGATATCGGCAAACTGGATGGATTTGGCGGCAAGCGTGTCGCGCAGCACCTTGATCGCGGGGAGCAGCTGGTCATGAATTCCCAGCACGGCAGCAACATGCATCGCGGTAGGGAAGACATCATTGGAAGACTGCCCCTTGTTGACATGATCGTTGGGGTGAACATGACGCGCCGCGCCGCGCTGGCCGCCGAGGATTTCGGACGCACGGTTGGCGAGCACCTCATTCATGTTCATGTTGGTTTGCGTGCCGGAACCGGTTTGCCAGACGACCAGTGGAAAAGCCTCCGCATGCGCACCTTCCAGAACTTCGTCGGCAGCGGCGATAATCGCGGCAGCAATGTTTTCCTCCAGCAGCCCCAGATCGAGATTGACGCTGGCAGCCGAGCGCTTGACCAATGCGAGGGCGTGAATCAGGGCGGGTGGCATCTTTTCGTTCGAGATGCGGAAGTTTTGCAGGGAGCGCTGTGTCTGTGCGCCCCAAAGCGCTTCGGCGGGCACTTGCACTGTCCCCATGGCATCGGTTTCTTCGCGGTATGGACTCATGGCAGCCTGTTAAAGTGGGTTATAATAACGTGGATGGCAGCGTGGATAGTCAGCGTGGATAGTATCAGCCACGGAAATTCATTTGTGGATCGAAGCTTTCGAGAAAAACCGGCGGCAGTGGTTGCCAGCCTTTTTTGCGATGTTCGGCCACGACATTGGTAAAAATTCCTCCGCGCACATAAAAACCGGCCGTCAGGCGGATAAAGCGGGGCTTCATCGCCGCGACCAGATCATCCAGAATCCGGTTGGTCACAGCTTCATGAAAAACGCCCTGATCGCGGTATGACCATATATAGAGCTTGAGACTCTTGAGTTCGATACACTTTTTATCGGGAATATAGTCGAGTGTCAGCCGCGCAAAATCCGGCTGTCCGGTTTTGGGGCACAGGCAGGTAAATTCCGGTATTTCCATGTGAATGCGGTAATCACGCGCTGGCATCGGATTATCGAAGGTGTCAAGGCTCTGGTCGGGCATGGTTGTTTTTTGTTACGGTGGATGCTTCGTTGCAGGGTTGGTGAAAAAGTGCCAGAATCCGCAGTTGACAGCAGACGTACTGCTTTTGCACTTTCGCTATTATGGGCATCTCTGAAAATCCATTCTTGATTTCGTTACAATACGTTGTGATTCGAATAAAATATCTCCTTGCATATCGCCTATCAATCGTATGCTGCGTCAATATTTTTTGTTCTTGCCTCGTCTTGTTTGAAACTCTGAATTTGTAGAGATGCTTATTATAACCCGTTGCATGATCTTTTATCTGCTCCGCACACCTGAATCTTGCGCCTTTCCGAAATAAAACTTTCCGGTTTCAAGTCCTTTGTTGATCCCACTGTCATTCCCCTGCCAGGGAATCTGGTTGGCATCGTTGGACCGAATGGCTGCGGCAAATCCAATGTGATCGACGCGGTGCGCTGGGTACTGGGCGAGTCACGCGCATCTGCGCTGCGCGGAGAATCGTTGCAGGACGTGATTTTCAATGGTTCGGCTAAACGTGCGCCGGTGGGCCGCGCCAGTGTCGAGCTGATATTCGACAACAGCGCCGGCAAATTGGCCGGGCAGTGGGGAAAATACGGCCAGATTGCGATCAGGCGCGTCATGCAGAAAGCGGGTGAATCCACTTATCACATCAACAATATTCATGTTCGCCGGCGTGATATCGCGGATATTTTTCTGGGAACCGGGGTGAGCGGTCGCGGTTACGCCATTATCGAGCAGGGCATGATTTCCCGTGTAATCGAGGCAAAGCCGCAGGAGCTGCGCGCATTTCTTGAGGAAGCGGCAGGCATTTCCCGCTACCGCGAACGGCGTCACGAGAGCGAATTACGTTTGTCCGATGCGCGTGGCAACTTATCACGTCTCGATGACGTTGTGGCGGAACTCGGAAAACAGGCGCAGCACCTGCGGGCGCAAGCGGAAGTGGCAGCGCGTTATCATGAATTGCAGGCGCAACGTCTGGCGGCGCAACGCATGTTGTGCACACAGCAAAAACAGCAGGCGACCGCCGCGCGCGCCAAAGCGCAGACGGAGATCGAGCGTCATGCCGCAAACCTGGACGCCCTCCGGATTCGTCAGCAGACTGCGGAGCAGGCACTGGAAACGCTGCGCGCCAGCCACAAGACCGCAGGCGATCAGCAGCTTGCGCTGCAGGGTAAATTGTACGAAACGGATGGCGAAATCGCGCGCATCGATCAACAGCTTCAGAACATGCGGGATAATCAGGCGCGCTTGTCACAGCAACTGGCTGAAAGCGCTCATCGGCTCCAGGACTACGAAGCGCGTCTTAAAAATGTGCAGGTTGATAGCGGCGCTTTTCAGACGCAGCTACAACAGGCGGAAGCGCTGCATGCCGACCTGCAGCATCAGCTTGGGCTGGAACACGGGCAACTACCGTTGCTGGAAGCCGCCGCCAATACGGATCAGACACAACTGACCACGGTACGGGAAAATCTTCTGGCCGTACAGCACAGCGAAGAATTGCAGCAGCACCAACTGGCGCATACGGATAAAACCCTGCAGCGGTTGCTGTCCAGGCAAGATGGATTGCAGCGTGAACAGCAACAACAGCCAGCGGTTGACCATGCCGCGCTTGCCGGTTTGCAGCAGCAGGCACACGAGCTGCTGGCACTGCTGACGCAGAAAAAACAGACGCTGACAGATCTGGAGGCGCAACTGGAGGGCGCGCAGCGGGAAAAAGCCGCACTCGAAGACCAGACACACGCCTGGCAGCAGGAAATGACGCAGATCAGCGCGCAGCATGATGCCTTGCAGCGCTTGCAGCACCAGACCGGTCACGACCAGGAGATGGACGCTTGGGTGAGCCGGAATCAATTGGATGTCCTGCCACGGCTATGGCAGCAAATCCGCATCGAAACAGGATGGGAAACCGCGTTGGAATCCGTGCTGCATGCGCGCATTGAGGCCGTTGGCATCGACCGGCTGGATCATGTGTTGACGTGGGAGCAGCGCTATCCTCCCGGTAAATGGACGGTGTGCGAAAAGATGGTTCCGCGCGGCCAGGAACCTGTCAGCACACAAATATCCCCTGCCGGTCGGCCTGACTGGCAGCCGCTGGCCAAGCGATTGCATTATCATGACCCGGCCCTGCAACCGGCGCTGGAAACTTGGCTGGCCGGCATATTTACCACGCACAACATCGAGTCCGGTCTGGCGGATAGGGCACATCTTGCAGCGGGAGAATGGCTGGTGACGGCGGAGGGACATATTCTTGGCCGTTACAGCCTCAGTTATTTCGCGCCGGATTCGGCGCTGTACGGCGTGCTTGCCCGGCAGCAGGAGATCGAACGCCTTGCTGTCGAGCAAGGTGAAATCGAACGGAATTACCTGCTTTCGCAACAGGTTCTGTCGCAGGCACAGGTGCATTGCCGGGATCTGGCAACCAGCATTGCGCAGATGAGGAATGACATCGAGCAGGGCAGGGTGAAGCACCATGAACAGCAGTTGCAGATGATGCAATTGGCGCAGCAGCATGAACGTATTACCCAGCGGGGACAACAGCTTGACAGTGAGCTGGGAGAGCTGGCGCAGCAGATTGCGCAGGAGTTATCGCAAAAGGAGCAGGTTGAATCCCGTCTGGCCGCCTGCCGGATCGAACAATCCGCGCTGGCTGCGCAAGTGCGGCAGGCGCAATCGATGTTTCAACAATCCAGTCAGGCGCTGGCTGCGCAGCGCGCGCGCATTCAGCAAACAGAAAATCAACTGCGTGAAGCCGCATTCAATGAAAAATACTTTCAGGGCAAATGCGCCGATTGCGAACGACAAATCGCGCAAATTGGGCACGACATAACGGTGCTGGCGCAAGACTGCCAGCAGCTTGAACAGACCCAAACCGGGTTTGATCCCTCTGTACTGCTTGTCGATCTGGCGCAATGGCAGGCGCAGCGGTTGCAGCATGAGCTATCACTGGCGGCCATTCGTGAAACGCTGACAGCAGTTGACGATTCGCTGGGCGAGCGTGGACAGGCGCGTATGCAGGCGGAGCAGGACTATCATGCTGCCAGCGAAGCGCTTGGTCAGGCACGGCTCAGGGCGCAGGAGGCGGAGATCAATGAAAGGCAGTTTGCAGACAAATTGCGCGAACTGGGTGTGGATGACGTACCATTGACCGCGCAGTCTGTCAGCAACCAATCGCCAGCCAGACAACAGGCGCGGATTGATCGGATAACCGGGGACATCGCCGCGTTGGGTGCGGTCAATCTGGCGGCACTGGACGAGCTGGAAGTTTTGCAGGAACGGGAGGAAACGCTTGTGGCGCAATTGCAGGATCTGGAGGAAGCGATCCAGGCGCTTGAGCAGGCGATTCGTCAGATTGACGGTGAAACCAGAGAACGTCTCGCAACCACCTTTACCGAGGTCAACCGCAATCTGGCGGAATTGTTTTCATCTGTTTTTGGGGGCGGGCAGGCTGAATTGCTGTTTAGTGGCGACGATATTCTGCAGGCCGGCATTCAGTTGACTGCGCATCCACCGGGCAAAAAGAACAGCTCGATCCAGCTGCTGTCAGGGGGGGAAAAGGCATTGACCGCGCTGGCGCTGGTATTTGCGCTGTTCAAACTTAACCCGGCGCCGTTTTGCCTGCTGGACGAAGTCGATGCGCCACTGGATGACAGCAATGCGGGGCGATTCTGCGAACTGGTCAGGCGCATGGCGCAGGATACGCAATTTCTGTTCATCAGTCATAACAAAACGACCATGCAGATGGCGCAGCAATTGATCGGCGTGACCATGCACGAACAGGGTGTTTCCCGGGTGGTGACGGTGGATATGGAGAAAATGACAATGGCAGAAACTGAAACTACGCCGGTTTGATCCGCGCGGCTTTCTGGTACGCGGCGTATTTTGGCGGATTGAATCATCCACTGGCAAGGTTGTTCCATCCGCTCAGTCTGGAAAGATTATAATTCCGCAGGAAGGGGGAAATTTTTATGAGTGATCTGCAACTTAGTCTGATTATTATTGGTATCGTGGTGATTGCCGTGGTCGTGCTGTTCAATTATCTGCAACAGGCTCGTTATCGCAGCAAGGTGCATCGGGCATTCAGGCATGAACATGGAGATGCCCTGTTTGGCAAGGGAAAACCGAATTCGTCAACGGCGGAACGGATCGAGCCGGGATTTGGCGACGATCCGTCGTTTTCGCCCCATGACGAATCGGCGCACCAGCCGTCGGTGATCGAGCAGCAGCCACCAGCCGCCGATCATCCGCGTGATACGATCGAGCAGAATGACACCGTTAATTTTGAAAACGCGATCAATTACATGGCGGAAATTCACTCGCTTTCGGTTATCGCACACGAACGGCTGATGGATTTGTTGCAGCAAAAGTTCGATTTCGGGAAACCGGTGCGCTGGTTCGGCATGGGCGAGGAAGGAACGCCGTGGGAAGAAATCACCCTGGAAACCGCGCATGCCGGAAAAAGCTATTTCCGGCTCAGAGGATGCCTGCAACTGGCTGACCGGTCTGGACCGGTCAGCGAAATTAACCTGTCCCGGTTTCGTGATATGGTGGATGACTTCGCAATTCAAATCGCCGCAGAAGTGGATTGCCCGAATATTGAAACCGCGTATGCAACCGCGCTCCAATTGGACGCATTCTGCGCGAATGTCGATGTAATTATGGGCATTAATATTATCAGCAAGGATGGCGGTGCATTCATTGGCACCAAGATTCGTGCATTGGCAGAGGCTTCCGGCTTTGTGCTCGAATCAGAAGGTATTTTCAGGTACCGGGACAGTGAAACCGGTATTGTGCTGTTCTCTCTGGGAAATTTTGAATCGACCCTGTTCCTGCCATCGAATATGCGTACTCTCACAACCCATGGTATTACTTTCCTGCTGGATGTGCCCAGGGTTGCCAATGGAGAAAAGGTTTTCGAACAAATGGCGCATATTGCCAAATTGTTTGCTTCGACGCTGAGTGGCATTCTGGTCGATGACAACCGGGTGCCGCTCAGTGAAAACGGCATAAAGAAAAGTAGAAAACAACTGTATGATATTCAGGCGGAAATGGCCGAAAACAACATTCCGGCTGGCAGCCCGATTGCATTGAAACTATTTGACTAGATGACTATTCTGGATAGGCTGGTTACTGCGGGCAAGCCTGCCGGTACCGTAAAATAATATCAGGGTGTCTCTAAAAATCCATATTTTGTTACAACACGCCATTATTTGCAAAAGATATCTCCTTGCATATCAATCATATGCTGCGCCAGTATTTTTGTTCTTGCCGCGTCTTGTTTAAAACGCTGAATTTTTAGAGACACCCATCAACTGTTTCAAAAGGAGAGAAATCATGAGCGACGCTACCAATAAACCCCAAAAATTCGCCCCCATTCAGGTTCAACTGGAAGCTGGCAAGCAGTATTACTGGTGCAGATGCGGCCTGAGTCAATCCCAGCCTTTTTGCGATGGCTCGCATAAAAATACCGGCATAACACCGATGGCATTTATGGTGGATGAAAACAAATCAGCCTGGCTGTGCACCTGCAAGAAAACGGGCAACGCACCTTATTGCGATGGTACGCATAAAGAAATCAACCGCCTGGCCGGATTTGAATGATGACCTGATGATGGCGCCGGTGCCCGGGCGGCTTACCGTCCGATCCTGCCGGTGATGTGCTGGAGCAGCCCCTGACTTGCACTTTCCACTAGGTCCAGCACGATCTCAAATCCCTGTTTGCCGCCATAATAAGGGTCGGGCACTTCCTGGCACGTTTCCCATAATGCGCTGTACTGCATCAATAAACCAGGTTTGTTGGCATGATCCGGTGGGCAGTCGCGTTGCATTTCGCTCAGGTTGTGACGATCCATCGCCAGAATATAGTGAAACCGGGAAAAATCCGAAGTCCCGATGCGTCTGGCCTGCAGACCCTGCATACTGTAGCCGCGTTTCAGCGCCGCCTGCTGCGCCCGTCGGTCTGGTGGTTCTCCGGTGTGGTAGGCATGGGTGCCGGCTGAATCAACCTGGATAAGCCTGTCCAGACCGGCCGCCCGGACATAATGCCGGAAAACGGCATCCGCCGTCGGAGAGCGGCAGATATTTCCCATGCACACAAACAGTATGCGGATTTCGGGTTCTTTTTGAGCGTTCATTGAGAGGTTATGTCTGGTTTATTTGTGCCTGCAGTGCGCCGTGTTGTTATCCGATGGGTAATTATAACGCTGATTTTATGAAATTGCCGATTGCGCCTGCCCCAGCAGGAAGAGGCAGGAAGAGGGGCTGTGAAAAAGTCATGTCTGCAAGCATCGTGGCAGGTTAGCGCAGGCATGGCTAATTTCTGGAGGTGCCATCAGGTATCCTTCTACCTGTTTTTTGTTATTTTGTAGAAATATCTTGCAATCCACTACAAAATCAGGGAAATTTCACGGTTACCGGTGCGATATAAAATAACAGCCGGTTTTTTTTGGATCACACACCAGGGAGGGATAGATGAAATACAAAAGTATTGAGGAATTCAGGAATTACGTTGCGGATAGAAATCCGGGGCAGCCGGAATTTTTGCAGGCAGTCACCGAAGTGATGGAAAGTTTGTGGCCTTTTATTACGAAACATCGGCGTTATGCAGAGCATGGGCTGCTTGATCGCTTGGTCGAGCCGGAGCGCGTGATTATGTTCCGGGTTTCCTGGGTGGATGATCATGGAGATGTCAAGGTAAACCGTGGTTACCGTATCCAGCATAATTCCGCTATCGGTCCTTACAAGGGTGGTACGCGTTTTCATCCATCGGTCAATCTATCCATCCTCAAGTTTCTCGCGTTTGAGCAGACCTTCAAAAATGCCCTGACAACCCTGCCGATGGGCGGCGGTAAGGGCGGAGCGGATTTTGACCCCAAGGGCAGAAGTCCCGGCGAAGTGATGCGTTTCTGTCAGGCGTATGTCAGCGAGTTGTTCCGGCATATTGGCGCGGATACCGATGTGCCAGCGGGTGATATCGGCGTGGGTGGCAGGGAAATCGGTTTTATGGTCGGGATGGTCAGAAAACTGACCAATCGTTCCGATTGTGTGTTTACCGGTAAAGGACTGAGCTTCGGTGGTTCATTGTTGCGCCCGGAAGCGACTGGCTATGGAGTGGTCTATTTCGTCGAGGAAATGCTCAAACATGCTGGTCGTTCGTTTGAGGGACTGCGGGTGGCGGTATCCGGTTCGGGCAACGTTGCGCAGTTTGCCATTGAAAAAGCGATGGCCTATGGCGCCAAGGTGGTGACGATCTCGGATTCCAGTGGCAGCGTGGTTGATGAAGCAGGCTTTACAGCAGAGAAACTTGCGATTCTCTCCGAAATCAAGAATCACTTGTATGGCAGGGTAAGTGATTATGCGGAGCGCGTGGGTGCTGAATTTTTGCCTGGCCAGAAACCATGGCGTGTACCGGTTGATGTGGCGCTGCCCTGTGCAACCCAGAACGAGATCAGCAAGGACGACGCGGCTATTCTGATAAAACAGGGCGTGAGTTGTGTGGCGGAAGGGGCGAATATGCCCTGTACCGCAGATGCGGTTGAACGCTTTAAACAGGCAGGGGTGTTGTTTGCGCCTGGCAAGGCAAGCAATGCTGGCGGTGTTTCCACCTCTGGTCTGGAAATGAGTCAACAAGCGATGCGGCTTTCATGGCCACATGAGGAAGTCGATATGCGTTTGCAGGTAATTATGAAAGCGATTCACCAGTCCTGCATCGATTACGGCACGACCGATGATGGTGGTATTAATTATGTCGATGGCGCCAATATTGCTGGTTTTGTAAAAGTCTCAGATGCGATGCAGGCCCAGGGCGTTATCTGATCGCAATAAGCGTTGCCGTGGCGGAAGGAAACAGGTAATGATGGGTTTGCTCATGCTATAAACTGGGTTTGTTTTCAGTAAAATTGAGTAGTCATAACTAGGCAAGGGATGAAAGGCGTCTCTAAAAATTCAGTGTTTTACACAAGACGAGGCAAGAACAAAAAATATTGATGCGGCATATGGTTGATATGTAATAGGATATTTTTTGTGGATGGCAGCGTATGGTAACTAAATATGAGTTTTTAGAGATGCCCTGGAGTGAGTTTGGTGAGTTTATGGCCACATTTTACGGACGTGAGTATGGCATGACAAAAATTCTGATCGGATTATTTTTGGTTTTGTGGACTGGGTTGCTGGCTGCCAGTGCGGATGATGACTTCATCGGGGCTCAGAAGTCTTTTCGTGCGAGGGATGCCGCAAAGGTCGCTTACTATGCGGATCGCTTGCGGCAACATCCGCTGGCGCCCTATGCTGAATATTACCGGCTGCGCCTGTCCGCGCAGAAGTATAACGAAACCCGGGTCAAAGATTTTTTGGCGCGGCATCAAGGTAGTTATATTGCCGATAAATTGCGCGCAGAATGGTTGCAGATATTGGGAGCGAGTCAGAAATGGGGGTCGTTCAACGAGGAATTTCCCAAACTGGTCCAGCAGGATGATCATGTCGTATGCTTTGCGTTGCAGATGAAATTGCTCAATGGCGACCAGACTGCAGTGGCGGAATTGAAATCACGCTGGCTGAGTGGGCGCAACATGCCAAGAGGTTGTGTTGCTCCCTTTCAGGAATTGATTCGATCTGGAAAAATTTCGACAGACGATATCTGGTCAAGAATTCGGGCGGCGTTGGCGGCAGGCAACACCAGTGTTGCCAAAGAATCCAATAAGCATCTGGCTGCCGGTCAGGCAATCGATCCACGTAGAATCGATGCAGCAACAAAAAATCCAGCACGCTTTCTCGATCAACAAAAAAATATCAAAACCCGTGCTGATAAAGAGGTGGTTTTATTTGCCTTGTTACGGCTGCTGCGCAGTGATACCAATCACGGGCTGGCACGCTGGTTGAAAATGCGCGGGCAGTTTTCTGCGGTTGATCAGTCCTATTTTCTGGGTAATCTTGCCTATTGGGCGGCCCTTCGTCAGGATAGCCGTGCATTGAGTTGGTTTACGAAGGCAACCAGTGGAAAGGAAATCTATCCATTGACTGCAACCAATCATGCCTGGTGGGTGCGAACCGCACTGCGCCAGCATAACTGGCCGGTTGTGCTGCAAAGTATCGAAGCTATGTCGGAGTCAATGCGGCAAGAGGATGCGTGGCGCTATTGGCGCGCGCGCGCGTTCAAGGCAACCGGCAAGAAACGTGAGGCCAATGTGTTGCTTGCGCAGTTGAGCAACGAACACGGCTACTACGGACAACTGGCGAAGGAAGAGCTGGGCGTGATGATGAGCATTCCGGCTGTACGGTATGCTCCCAGTGAGCGGGACGTCCATGCGATGGAAAATAATCCGGGCATCCGGCGCGCGCTTGCGCTGTATCGACTCGGTCAGCGCGTGGAAGCCAATCGTGAATGGAACTGGACGATCAGTAAGTTTAATGATCAGCAGCTATTGGCGGCTGCCAGGGTTGCCGAACGTCACCAGATTTACGATCGCACCATCAATACGGCATTGAAAACCGTTTCCCAGCATGATTTCAGCTTGCGTTATCTGGCACCGTATCGCATCCAAATGCAGCCGGTCATCAGGCAACAACAGCTTGATGAGGCGTATGTTTACGGGCTGATTCGCCAGGAAAGCCGGTTTATCGCCGATATCAAATCCAGCGCGGGCGCCATGGGGTTGATGCAATTGATGCCGGCGACTGCCAAATGGGTTGCCGGCAAGCTCGGGATACAAAAATTTCAGACGGGCATGGTGACTGAAATCAATACCAATCTTCAGTTGGGAACCTATTATCTCAGGCATGTGCTGGATCAGTTCGACCAGCAACCCCTGCTGGCCGCTGCTGCCTACAATGCAGGACCTGGGCGGGCGAGGCGCTGGCGTGATGTCAAGCCACTGGAGGGGGCGATCTATGCTGAAACGATTCCCTTCAACGAAACGCGCGACTATGTCCAGGTTGTCCTGAATAATTCGATGTATTACGCCAGCCAATTCAATCATCAGCGAAGACCTACTCTGAAAGAGCGGTTGGGCATCGTCGCCGCAAAACAAGTCAACTAGCTGTTATCCGGGAATGAAGACCTACCTGGTTGGCGGTTCCGTGCGTGACGAGTTGCTCGGACTGCTCGTCCAGGATCATGATTATGTTGTTGTCGGTGCAACGCCAGCGCAACTTGAGAAAATGGGCTACCGTCCGGTCGGCAAGGATTTTCCGGTTTTTCTGCATCCCGAAACGCATGAACAATATGCGCTGGCGCGTACCGAGCGCAAGGTTTCTCGCGGATACAGGGGATTTGAGATTTATGCGACACAGGAGGTAACCCTGCAGGAAGATCTGGCGCGGCGTGATCTGACTATCAATGCGCTTGCCAAGGATGAAAATGGCGAGATTATCGATCCATTTGGTGGAATTGCCGATTTGCAGGCCGGTATTTTGCGGCATATCGGCCCGGCATTTGTCGAAGATCCAGTCAGGGTTTTGCGGATTGCGCGCTTTGCCGCCCGCTTTGGTTTTCAGGTTGCTCCTGAGACGCTCACGCTGATGAGGCAGATGGTGCATGACGGCGAAGTCGATGCACTGGTGCCCGAACGCGTCTGGCAGGAAATGGCGCGTGGATTGATGGAAACACATCCATCGCGCATGTTTTATGTGCTGCGCGAGTGTGGCGCGCTGGCGCGGATCATGCCGGAAGTCGATGTCCTGTTTGGGGTGCCGCAATCCCCGCACGCCCATCCCGAGATTGATACCGGAGTGCATGTCATGATGGTAATCGATCATGCGGCAGCCAGACAATATGCGCTCGAAGTGCGTTTTGCCGCGCTGATGCATGATCTTGGAAAAGGGACAACACCGCCGGAGCAATGGCCGCGACATGCAGGGCATGAGATGCGAGGCATCGCGCTCGTGGACGCCTTGTGCGAGCGCTTACGCGTGCCAGGGGAAGCAAAAGCGCTGGCTCTGCTGGTCACACGCTTGCATGGCGAGGTGCATCGTGCACTGGATTTAACCGCGACTGAAATCGCTGAGCTATTGCGCTCAGCCGATGCGTATCGCAGACCTGACCGGTTTGACGCATTTCTGCAGACCTGCGCCAGTGATTTTCATGGCCGTCCCGGTTTTGTACAGCAGGAATACCGGCAGATGGCGCATTTGCAGCGAGCATTGCAGGCGGCAATTCAAGTCGACGCCGGCGCCATTGCCGGTCGGTTACAACGAAGCAATACGGGTAATGCCCATTTGTCCACGCTGATCAATCAGCATATCTACTCGGCAAGAGTAGATGCAATCAAGGAAATTTTGCATGACGTTGCCCTGAACAATCAGCGCGGCATATAGGAAAAACAACACGATGCAGCAATTAACTGGATATTCATTGGATTCGATCTCGAACCGGAAAAGGGTGCGGAAACCAGGAAACTGAGACCATAGTGATTATTCAAGGCGATCTTGTCAATATTCAATCCGAAACGCTGATTGTCCCTCCTCTGCCCAGAGCTATGATCATTTCTGGTGTATGACAAGGGAGAAGGAAGCGGTGTAACCTGTTGGTAAAGATCTCGGCAGATC